>JAYSUZ010000343.1:0-2825 GCA_043718845.1 Cytophagales bacterium | reverse complement strand
AAAAGATACAGTATCCGTCGTTTCTGACTCAATTCAGACCCCAGTATCTATTAAAGATACGGTAGATATTGCTGCTGAAATTAAAAAAACAGGGGTTGTTTCACTCCATATTAATTTTGCTCCAGGCAAAACGGTATTAAGCGATGAAGCACTACTTGACGTTAATAAAATCTACGATTTCCTTATTACAGATAAATTAATCAGTATAGAAATCAATGGCTTTACGGATAACTCAGGAGACCCAAAGAAAAATAAAGTATTATCTAAGGATCGTGCTCAAAGTATTGTAGACGCTCTTATTAAAAAGGGTATTAGCAAAAAAAGATTACTTGCTAAAGGATATGGTCAAGAAAAACCTATCGCAGACAATACTACAGAAGCCGGTAAGGCTATGAATAGGAGAGTTGAAATAAGAAAAAAATAATTGTAATTATAATAAGTTTTTAAAATACGGTACTATGTCAACTGTTGAAACTTTAAGCCATTCACACTCAGAAGCACACGATGATCATGAGCACGAGCATCATGAATTACACTGGATTAGGAAATATGTATTCAGTGAAGATCATAAAGTTATAGCGAAACAATTCCTTATTTCAGGGATGTTGTGGGCGGTAATAGGAGGTTGTTTCTCTTTATTATTTCGTTTGCAATTAGGTTTTCCAAATGCCAATTTAGAATGGTTGAAACCACTTTTGGGTGAATGGATAAAAGAAGGGAAGATTGATCCTGAATTTTATTTGGCATTAGTAACAATGCACGGTACTATAATGGTATTCTTTGTATTGACTGCAGGATTAAGTGGTACATTTAGTAATTTCCTTATTCCTCTTCAGATAGGGGCAAGAGATATGGCTTCGGGTTTCTTGAATATGCTTTCATTTTGGTTTTTTGTACTTTCTAGTATTATCATGTTGTGGTCTTTATTTACTACAACAGGGCCTGCAGCAGGTGGCTGGGTAATATACCCGCCTTTAAGTGCCTTGCCTCAAGCTATATCAGGATCAGGTTCTGGTATGACACTGTGGTTGTTGTCCATGGCAATATTTATTGTATCATCACTTCTAGGTAGTTTGAATTATATTACGACTGTAATCAATTTAAGAACAGTAGGGATGACGTTCCTACGTTTACCGCTTACGATATGGGCGTTTTTAATAACGGCTGTTATTGGAGTGCTATCATTTCCTGTTCTTTTCTCCGCAGCTTTATTGTTAATTTTCGATAGAAGTTTTGGTACGAGTTTCTTCTTGTCCGAAATATATGTTGGAGGTGAAGCATTAGCCCATTCAGGAGGTAGTCCTGTACTCTTTCAACACTTATTCTGGTTTTTAGGACATCCAGAGGTTTATATCGTGATTCTTCCTGCATTAGGAATTACATCTGAAATAATAGCTACAAATTCTCGTAAACCTATTTTTGGGTATACTGCCATGATAGGCTCTATATTGGCTATTGCTTTCTTATCCTTTATCGTGTGGGCGCACCATATGTTTGTGACGGGTATGAATCCATTCCTTGGTTCTATATTTATGCTCTTAACCTTGATTATTGCGGTACCGTCCGCAGTGAAGGGGTTTAATTACATCGCTACATTATGGAGAGGTAATATAATATTTACGCCTGCTATGTTATTTTCCATCGGGTTGGTTTCCTTCTTTATATCGGGCGGTCTTACGGGTATTATACTTGGTAACTCTGCTGCTGATATTCAATTGCACGATACTTACTTTGTGGTAGCGCACTTCCATATAGTGATGGGTTCTGCGGCATTCTTTGGAATGGTCGCGGGTGTTTATCACTGGTTCCCTAAAATGTTCGGTAGAATGATGGATGAAAAATTAGGCTATATACATTTCTGGTTGTCATTTATCGGAGCCTATTGTATTTTCTTCCCTATGCACTATATCGGTATTGCAGGTTTCCCAAGAAGGTATTATTCATTCACTGAGTTCAAAGCATTTTCATCCTTTACGGAGTTAAATCAGTTTATTAGTATTGCAGCAATAATTACAGTAAGTGCTCAATTTATATTCTTATTCAACTTCTTCTACAGTGTATTCAAAGGTAGAAAAGCAACTCAAAATCCTTGGAATTCGAATACACTTGAGTGGACTACACCGGTTCTTCCTGGGCATGGAAACTGGGAAGGTGATATTCCGCACGTATACCGTTGGGCATACGACTATAGTAAACCTGGTTCTGAAGCAGATTTTATACCTCAAAATATACCATTTGCTCAAACACCTGAGTCTAATTTCCCAAGTGAAAAAGACGACGAAATATAGTAACTTAGGTTATACTGTAAATGAATAAAGAACATCGAGGATTCAAAAGGTTTGTTGTTATAACGGTTATAGCTGTATACCTTTTGATTCTTGCTGGAGGGATAGTAAGAACCACTGGTTCTGGAATGGGATGCCCCGACTGGCCTAAATGCTTCGGCACCTGGGTTCCCCCTACAGAGGTAAGTGAATTACCTTCCGATTATAAACTAATCTATACAGTTCATGGTTATGATACAGAATTTAATGCTGTAAAAACTTGGATTGAATATATAAACAGGTTATTAGGAGCTCTTATTGGAGTTTTTATAGTTGTAGCGTTCGTTCTTTCACTTAATTATAAAGAAGACAAAGCCGTATCCCGCTTATGTGGTTTGGCTTTATTTATGGTCATACTAGAGGGTATAGTTGGTAAATATGTAGTTTCAACCAATCTAAAGCCTTTATTGATATCATTCCATTTATGGGGTTCTATCTTTATTATTATCCTGCTCATTTATGTCTTATGCAGAGTAAGGAAAGAAGAGTTAACTATAGATA
>JAYSUZ010000342.1:0-6155 GCA_043718845.1 Cytophagales bacterium | reverse complement strand
AGTAGAAAAATTTATTCGTTACCCAATGTATAGAACAATCAGAAAAGAACACGGTACACTTTCCTGCTGCGAGGACGAAGATAGTAAAAGTAAGTTTCACGTATACCGTGACGATACTAATAAATACCGACAAATTTGGTATGAAGATGAGTATTCATTGGCAAAGAAATACGATTGGGTAATAGAAAAAAAACTAGGAGGAATAGGTATTTGGGCACTGGGATATGATAATGGCTATACTGAATTATGGAAATTATTGGCAGATAAATTTGCAGTAAAACCACCGTCAGTTATTGTATTAAAAAAAAATTCCTCTGTTTCTAGAAATGAATTTTCTTTCAAAAAATTCATTTCTATGGCTATGAGAATACTTTCCAATCCCAAAGCATTACGCTCAAGACCTGGCCCTATGGTAGGTATTTTTGTAAGTCTTTTCGGGTTCAGTTTGTCTGGTATTTACTTAATGATTCGATATGGACATAGAGTAAAACGATTGTATAAAATAATATTGCAAGGTGGAATTGCGATTTTAATAGTACTTTTTTTTGCGTTATTATTCATAATTATGAAATATACAGGGATAAAAGAAGTAGTATTTTTATTGACAGGTTTTTTAATCGCGGGCTGTTTATTTTTAATTTTAGCACGGCAATTTCTGATAGAAAGAGATTTGCCCTGAAAATTTAGTTCAACAAGTTAATATTTCATTTTAATCACTATTTATGGCACAAAAATTAGCAACACCAGGTGTATACATTGAGGAAAAGAACGCCTTTCCTAATTCTATAGTTGGAATTCCTACAGCAATACCTGCTTTTATTGGGTATACCGAAAAGACAGTTCATAATGGACAATCTTTGTTAAATAGAGCAAAACGTATTTCTTCACTCACCGAATACCATATTTTTTTCGGAGAAGGATTTCGTTCTACTTATCGTATAGCACAAACTGAAAATCCAATTAACGGTTATGATTTTAGGGTAGGAGAAATTGGATATTCTATGATAGTCGACAATACGGCAAGATTTTTCTTTTATGAAGCTATCCGATTTTTCTTTGCAAATGGAGGTGGTACTTGTTATATCACTACTGTAGGAAATTATTATACCGCTATTGAAGACGATGTAGTCTCGACAAGAAGTGTTGCGGTTGTTTCAAAAAAAGCATTTGGACATGCTATAGACTTACTTATAGGCGAAGATGAACCAACGTTATTAGTAATACCAGAAGCAGTGTTACTAGAAGAGATGGATTGTTTTGCACTCCAACAGGAGATGCTTCAGCATTGTGGTTTAAAAATGAAAAATAGATTTGCAATTCTTGATGTTTATAACGGCTATAAAAGTAGGTCGTACGATAAACAAGATGTAATTACTCGATTTAGAGAAGGAATAGGTAGTAATCAACTTGCTTATGGTTCAGCTTATTATCCTTACTTAAATTCTACGGTCGTACAAAATGAGGAAATAGATTTTAGAAATATAGCTAATATAGAGGAGTTGGAGGCACTTCTCATTCGTGAGGCTGAAACTACCATCGATAAGAAAAAATCGGAAGAGATTAAAACGGAAGTCAGAAAACTTAATCAGTCTGATACTGATATTGAAAGATTGACCCAGACACTTAGGGTAATAAGTCCCGCTTTCAAAAATGCATTGGCTAAAATAAGAATTTTGCAAAATGTACTTCCTCCTAGTGCTGCTATGGCGGGTATATATTCCGCCATAGATGCTTCAAGAGGTATATGGAAAGCCCCAGCTAATATTAGCATAGCAGCTGTAATAAGCCCAACCGTGAAAATAACTCATGACGACCAAGAGGATTTGAATTTGACTGTAACGGGTAAATCCGTAAATGCTATTCGGTCTTTTATCGGAGAGGGCACAATTGTTTGGGGTGCCAGAACCTTAGATGGTAATAGTCAGGATTGGAGATACATAAACGTTAGGCGTACGCTTATTTTTATTGAACAGTCAATTAAACATGCTGCCAAGCCTTACATCTATGAAGCCAATACGGCTGGTACATGGGTGCTTATTAAAAGTATGATTGCTTCTTTTTTAAATGATTTATGGAAAGCTGGAGGCTTGGTGGGAAATAATCCCGAAAATGCTTATTCCGTTGAGGTAGGACTTGGTGCTACGATGACATCCAATGATGTTTTGGAAGGAATAATGCGTATTACTGTAAGTGTAGCGATAGCTAGACCCGCTGAATTTATTGTAATTACGTTTCAACAAAAAATGCAAGAATTATAATTTAAAAAAAACTATTTCAACTTTTTAATATTTAAAAACTATGGCAGAAGCACAATGGCCAATTCCCAAATTTCACTTTAGAGTAGAATGGGCAGGCAACAATGTAGGTTTCCAGGAAGTAACGGGTTTGAGTTTGGAAACTCAATTTATAGAGTATCGAGCAGGAAATGACAATACTTTTTTTACACAAAAAATTCCTGGATTAAAGAAAAATTCAAATATTACACTTAAGAAAGGATTATTTCATCATGATAATGCTTTCTGGGATTGGTTTCAAGACGTACAAACAAATCCTGAAAGAAGAGAAACGCTTACTATTTCGTTGCTCGATGAAGAAGGAAATCCTGTATTTGTTTGGACTATTTTAAATGCATTTCCAGTAAAGGTATCTGCTCCGGATCTTAAATCAGATGCTAACGAGATCGCTGTAGAGACAATCGAATTGGCGCATGAAGGAATAACACAAGAAGCTCAATAGTAAGTATACAAAAAGATTAAGTTCATGTCTTCTAAACTATATTACCCTCCCGTAGGATTTCATTTTGATGTACGTATTTTAGGGAAAAGTGATGCTATAGAAATAGTCACGTCTAAAACTGGCATTACGGCTCCTATAGATGGAAAGTTTTCGGAAGTAGTTGGTATTTCCTATGAATTACAGCATGAAATATATTATGAGGGTGGAGAAAATCGATTTGCTTATCATCTACCAAAAGTAATACAGTATTCTCCACTGCTTTTAAAAAGAGGACTTGTAGTTTCTTCTTCCGCTTTAGGAAAGTGGGTGGGGGATACGATGACAAATGGATTGAATAATCCTATAGAATTAAAACATATTTTAGTTACTCTTCTTAGTGATGAAAATATGCCATTAGTGGGATGGCTTTTTATAAATGCTTATCCTACTAAATGGCAAGTATCTAATATGAATGCTACTCAGAATGAAATAATGGTAGAATCGGTGGAATTTTCTTATCACCGTTTTGAAAAATTTGGTTTATAATTATGGCAATTGAAATTAAAGAATTAATAATTAGAGTGACGGTTAATAATAGTGAACCAAAGGCTTCTGTTCCTATTGTAGTTTCATTTACTGATTTTGAAAAGAGAGTATTTTTAAAAGAGTGCGTAGAAGTGGTACTCGAAAGTTTGAATACTAAAATTCAACGCTAATGACGATGCAAAAAAAAGATTCTATTATCGACAAGGGTAAATCACAATTGGGTTTTGGCTCTGATAATAGTGCTGCGTTAACAAAACTTAAAATTGGTGAAACGTATTCAGTTTTTTTAAATCCTAATCAGATAGCTCATAGTATTAAAGTGAATTTTATTCAGCAAGATCACTTAAGTATTACAACTAAAAATGAGCTAAATAAAATTGTACCTATTTCAGTAAAACCAGAATCGTTAAGTTTTACGCTAACACTTGATGGAACAGGTTCTACAGGATCTCTTACCAATGTGCCAGAAGAGATTTTAAATTTAATGAATGCTACGTATCATCCTCTTTTAAGATCAGGCGAAACGCAGACTGAATTAAAAATCGAGTGGGGTAGCACAATTAATTTTAAAGGATACTTAGAATCATTTGAAGTGGTCTATACTCTATTTAAGTCAAGTGGAGAACCATTAAGAGCAATCGTTTCGTTATCTTTTTTAGGTAAAAGTTCACTTACAAAAGCTGAAGGAAGTATACATCGAAATACGGCAAAAGAATTAGAACTAGATTCTACTAAAACGATTGTGAATTTATGCAATTCTTTTTATAACACTTCAGGTCTTCACATTGCTCTTGCAAAGGCAAATAAGTTAACCACTATTAGAAAATTAGAATCAGGTAAAAAAATATACTTTCCTCCATATAAAAATTAATACAATAATGACTGAAGCGGTGGACACCAAAAGTAATACAAATACATCCTATTCTATATTATTAGAGGGGCAAGAAATTTCATCCTCGTATTTGATTAAAGAAATATACATACACAAAGAAGTAAATAAAATAGCATTGAGTAGAATATTTATTCATGAGAAGGGTTTAATAGGCAACAGCTTTAAGATTAGCAATTCAAATGATTTTTCAATAGGGAAAAAGGTAGAAATAAAATTAGGATATAGTGGTGAAAATAAGAGCGTTTTTAAAGGGATTATTACGTCACATGGATTAAGGCTTACAAAAAAAAGTTCTATAATCTCGATTGAATGCAGAGATGAAGCAATACGGCTCAATACAGGAAGGAAAAGTGCGTTGTTTGAAAAAAAGAAAGATAGTGATATAATTGCGGAAATTTTGAAATCCTATCGCCTTCAAAAAGATATAGAACCTACTAAAGTGATTCATTCAGAAATGGTTCAACATTATTGTACCGATTGGGATTTTATAATGATGAGAGCCGAAACTAGCGGTTTATTAATTACTACAAACAATGGAAAAATATGTGCAAAGAAACCAATATTATCAGACGTAGCTAGATGGGAGGTAACCTATGGTGTAAATATGATTGGTTTTACGGCTGATATAGATGCTAGAAATCAATGTAAATCAATCACTTCATTGTCTTGGGATGTAGCCAATCAGAGCGTTTTAAAAACCACTTCAAATTCGAAGAAAGAGGTTGAAGTGGGAAATTATAAAACAGCAAAATTATCTGAAGTATTAGGTTATGAAGACTATTTACTTCAAACTTCTACCAATATGCCTATTGATGCATTAGAAGCTTGGGCTTCGGCTAAGCATTTAAAATCAACGTTGTCAAAATTGAAAGGTAAAGTAGAATTTTGTGGCAATGCTAACATAGAACCAGCTACCTTATTAAAGTTGTCAGGCTTAAGTGATCAATTTAATGGGAGTGCTTTTGTAAGTGGCGTAGAACATACCTTTGAATCTGGAGAATGGAAAACAACGGCTCGACTAGGTATGAATTTCGAATGGTTTACAGAAGAAAATTCTAGGGTAGACCCTCCCTCTGCTGCTGGTTTAGTGGCGCCATTTAAAGGATTAGCTATAGGAATTGTGAAACAACTAAACGAAGATAAAGATGGTCAGTATCGAATAAAAGTAATTTTCCCAACCCTACAAAAAGACAATATTGCAGTTTGGGCTAGATTGTCAAATTTTTATGCTACAAAAGATGCTGGAATTTTTTTCTACCCTGAAATTAATGATGAAGTAGTAGTAGGTTTTTTAAATGAAGATCCACAACACCCTATAATAATGGGCATGTTATACAGTTCTAAAAATAAACCTCCATTTGCTCCTGAGAAAGATAATACTATAAAAGCAATTGTAACAAAGAGTAAGCTTACTATTAGTTTTAATGATAAAGATAAAATTATTGAAATTATAACACCCGATAAAAATAGAATTAGTATAAACGATAAAGAGGGTGAAATATTGATTTCTGATAAAAATAAAAATAATATTCTTTTGTCAAAAGATGGTGTATCAATAGAAACGGATAAAAATTTTAGTGTTAAAGCAAAAGGTGAAATTATAATGGAAGCTAGTGCTGATATAAAAATAAAAACAAAAGGCAATTTTAAAAGTGAAGCAATGAATGTACTATTAGAAGGTAAAGCAAAAATTTCAGCAAAAGGAGCGATGGCTGAATTAAATGGTTCAGGACAAACAACTATTAAAGGAGGTATGGTTTTAATTAATTAAAACCATACCTCCTTTATGAAATTTAACCATCAATTTAAATAATAATGCCTCCAGCCGCTAGAATTTCTGATATGCATAGTTGTCCTATGATGACACTAATGGTGCCTCATGTTGGCGGCCCTTTGTTAGGTATGACTGCATTGTACTTGGACGAAAACTCGCCGAAGGCTTCATTCCATATTGGGCTAGCGTTGCAGCAAACCCTGATAACGCTGAGTTTAAAGCCGGTGA
>JAYSUZ010000341.1:0-2831 GCA_043718845.1 Cytophagales bacterium | reverse complement strand
GAATATTATTTTCTTCCTTACTATAAACCGCAATTTCATCTTGTGAAAATTGATTATAAAGAAACAACGAACTGCCTGAAATCATAAGTACTACAACGAATATCGCCGCAATTTTCATTACAATACGTGTATCGTCTTTCCTTTTCGTCTGGCTTCCAATAGCCGCATTAATCTCATTTAAAAAAGTTTTTGCTTTGCCTTTATCCAATACTAAAGCATAGCCTTCTACAGCTTCTGAAACAAAACTATCAGAAGCCATCGCCTTTTCTAATTCAAAACTCTTTTTATTATCCTTTATTTCCGCTGTACGTTTTCGTTTCGAACTGCTTTCTAGTACAGAGTGGGGCTCGGCACTAGTACTTGATGGTGATACTTTGGGAAACGCAACCGAAGCAAGCG
Organism: Cytophagales bacterium; assembly: GCA_043718845.1. Classification (GTDB taxonomy): domain Bacteria; phylum Bacteroidota; class Bacteroidia; order Cytophagales; family Cytophagaceae; genus JANYCO01. The sequence goes on along the minus strand of JAYSUZ010000341.1, from coordinate 2,432 downwards.
GATTCTCCTCCTTCAAATAGTTAAATATATCCTCCGATGAGGGTAATCTATCTGCTTGTTTATGAAATATTTTAGCCCGCTTACTCATCCGTTAATACCCTCCATGCACAGTTTAAGATTACGTTTGCCATTTTGAATATAGCTTTTTACTTTATTCATATCGAAACCTGTATGCTCCGATACCTCTTTGTAACATTTTTCCTCTATATAAAATAAATGCACGCACGTCTTTTGTTCTTCAATTAGTTTTTCCAAACAAGCGTCCAAATTACTAAACGATTCTTCGGAAATCTTTTCTTCTGTAAGATGCATGGTATAGTTCAATTCCATAAACTCGGTCTCCATTTCTTCGTATCGGAGATCAAATTTTTTATGGGCACGAAGAAACATCAAACAATGGTTGCGTGTAACCGTATGAATCCAAGACCTGAAATTGTCAATTTTATGCTTTTTAAGGTCTACAAGCAACTTTTCGAAAATATTCATAACCGCATCACGGCTTTCTTCTTCCTTTTTCAAATAGTTCATACATACCCCAAAAACTAAGTGACTATAGCGCTGAAATAACTCTCCCGCATAGTACTTGTCGTTGGAATTTTTATACCTATCTATTAAATCGGTATCTGAAAATTCTACTTTTATATGTTGCTTTCTAAAAAACACCTGCGAATTATTTATACTAACCGAACCGAAACTGCATTTTTATGAGCATCGAGCTGCTCTGCTGCTGCCAACGTTTCTATGACAGGACCGAGTACTCGAATTCCTTCCTGAGAAATATGTTGAAACGTAATTTTCTTAACAAAGGAATCCAACGACACACCAGAGTAGGCTCTTGCATAACCATTTGTGGGCAACGTATGATTTGTACCTGATGCATAATCGCCTGCGGCTTCAGGAGTGTAATGTCCTAAAAATACAGACCCCGCATTTTTCACCATAGAAGCAAGCTTGTCGTAGTCTTTCACCTGCAAAATCAAATGCTCGGGCGCATATACATTGATCAACGCCATGGCTTCGTCCAAGTTTTTTACCAAAATCATTTTGCTGTTATTCAAAGCGTGCGCAGCAAATTCCTTCCTTGGCAAAACATCCAATTGTTTGGCTACTTCTTTTTCTACTGCTTTTAACACGTTCAACTTATCGCTCACCAAAACCACTTGACTGTCTATTCCGTGTTCGGCTTGCGACAATAGATCGGCAGCTACAAATATAGGATTACAGGAATCGTCGGCTACGATTGCTACTTCCGAAGGCCCCGCAGGCATATCGATGGCGGTACCTTCTTTCGTTACCAATTGTTTTGCAGCCGTTACATATTGATTGCCAGGGCCAAATATTTTATAAACTTTTGCAATCGTTTCTGTGCCATAAGCCATAGCAGCAATAGCTTGTGCTCCACCTACTTTGACTATTTTTCTTATCCCCAAAATAGAAGCAGTATATAAAATAGCAGGATGTATTTTACCTTCTTTATTTGGAGGCGTACACACTATAATTTCCTCGCAACCTGCAATATTTGCGGGCACTCCAAGCATTAAAATAGTAGAAAAAAGTGGAGCAGTGCCTCCCGGAATATACAACCCTACTTTTGTAATCGGAACCGACTTTCGCCAACACGTTACGCCCTTAGTCGTTTCTATTTTTTTTACCTCCTCGCGTTGAGCAAGATGGAATTTTTCAATATTAATTCGTGCTATGTCAATCGCTTTTTTCAATTCCTCCGAAACCAATTGCTCGGCTTCCAAGATTTCATCGTCCGAAACAAACAGATCCTCCAACTTTATTTTATCAAACGCCAACGTAAATTCCTTTAGCGCTTCGTCTCCTTTTTCCTTCACCTGTTGCAGAATAGGCACGACTCTTTCTTCAAGACTTTTGGTCTCAAAAGTAGGCCGTTTGAGCAGTTGCTCCCATTCAGATGGAATAGGATATTCGTAGTAATTCATTTTATGTGTATGTATTATATAAGTGCGAAAATACTTATTTCCAATTACCGCTTATAACGCAGTAAAGTCAATACCTTGAGATGCTCGCACACTTCAACTTAAACTATAATTTTTTCAATCGGCAAAACCAAAATCCCTTCCGCTCCTGCTTCTTTCAACTTTCCTATTATATCCCAAAACTGATCTTCTTTCACCACCGAATGCAACGAACTCCAACCTGTTTCTGCCAATGGCATCACCGTAGGACTTTTTACACCTGGCAATAATTTTGTTATTGTATCCAACGATTCGTTCGGTGCATTCAATAAAATATATTTAGTATTTTTGGCTGTTTTTACGGCTGTAACTCTAAACAACAGTTCATCCAGTATTTTTTTCTTCGCTTCCGATAGCGTAGGATTCGAAATCATAATGGCCTCCGAACGATATACTACATCAACTTCTTTTAAACCATTACTAATCAAAGTACTACCAGAACTCACG
>JAYSUZ010000035.1:0-10935 GCA_043718845.1 Cytophagales bacterium | reverse complement strand
CAAAGAAGCAATATCCTTTTGCTGAATTTTAATATTTTTTGTTTTATATCCTGCATTCACGGTACGCCATGGCGTACCTGTAGTAAAGCCTGCCTGAGCAGTACTATCCCATTGTAGAGGCGTTCGTTTATTTTCATCTACACCACTGCCTGTCATTCCTATCTCTTCCCCATAATAAATATAAGGCACACCAGGAAGGGTTAATAATAAGTCCGCTGCTACTTTCGCTTTGGTAGTACTATTCCCGAGTTGAGTCATTACACGATTCATATCATGGTTGGTCAAGAAATTGCCGTATTGCAAATAAGGATAAGTGGCTATAACTTTGTCTACTTGAGTGCTCAAGGCTGCTGTAGTACCGGTATTCGCCGAATTCACTATTGCAGAAGCTAAGTCAAACTCGAAGCAATAATCAAGGGCGTTGTTAGTCACATAAGGAGCTACTTTATCGGTGGTTGTCCAAGCTTCTCCTACCGCGAAAACATCGGGATCTATAGCTTTATAAGAAGTCCTAAAATCTTTCCAAAACTGGATTGTTTCAGGTGTATCTTCTAACGTATTTCCATCTTCGTCGATATATTTTACAGCATCTAATCGAAAGCCGTCTACGTTCATATCGTTTAACCAGAAGTTGGCAATGTTAAACATCGTATCTTTTACAGCGGGTGTAGAATAATTTAAATCGGGCATTCCCGACCAAAAAATTGTATAATAGTTGCTTGCGTTTTGAGGATACCAAACGGCTTGCCCCCAAGGCCCTGTTACCGTAGGCGCTACGTCTTGCCATACATACCAATCGCGCTTTGCAGATGCTGTGCCTGTAGCAGACTCTGTAAACCAAGGATGTTGCGAAGAGGTATGGTTCATTACATAATCAATGATTACTTTAATACCACGTTTATGAGCCTCTACTATAAAATCTTTAAAATCTTGGTTCGTACCGTAATCTTGCTCCACCGTGCAGTAATCTATAACATCGTAGCCATGATAACTTGGCGACTGCTGAATAGGCATCAACCAAATACCCGTCACGCCCAAATCATTGTGTGTAGAGGCATCTCCATCGTTGAGGTAATCTAATTTTTCAATCAGTCCCTTCAAATCACCTTGACCATCTCCGTTATTATCCTTAAAACTCCGAACAAATACTTCATAAAAAACGGCATCGTTCCACCAAAAAGTTTGTAAGGGAGGAGCTGCTTGTGCAACCGAAACGAGTGTAGTAGTACTTACAAAAATAAGTACCACTTGAACCCAACGTTTGAAAATATTTTTAGTAGTACGAATCATAGAATTATTTTTTTTATTTTTCACTATAAATGCAGACAGGGAAACAGCGCACTGAATCCCGGTCTGCACTAATATTAACCGTTGCATCGTATCGTTAGCCTTATTTTATTACTTTCAAACTAATTGCAAATCCGCCACCTTCTGCGAGTTTAAAAGTTTGTACCGTATTTTTATCGACCGTCATTTGTACAATCTCAACATCCGTTGGGTTGTTTTTGTAATGGGCTTTTTTACCATCTTTATAGAACACCGCTTGGTATTTTTTACCTTCCTTAAGGAAATCAAAATTAACCGTAATATTGCGTTTGTTTTCATCGGTGATACCACCTACAAACCAATTTCCCGTTTCTCTTTCTTCTCTCGCAATGGTTACAAAATCGCCTACTTCACCATTCAACACTACGGTTTGTTCCCAATCAACACCTACATCTCTTATAAATTGGAAGGCTGGTTTATTTGCATAATTTTCAGGCAAATCGGCAGCCATTTGAACGGGACTGTAGATTACTACATATAAAGCCAACTGCTGTGCAAGCGTTGTGTTCACTTGGTTATTTTCCTTTGTAGGCAACGTGATATCAAATATACCAGGCGTAAAATCAAAAGGACCTGCCAACATTCTTGTAAATGCTATAATTGATAAGTGTTCAGGAGGATTACCTCCATCGCTTGCCCAAGCGTTAAACTCCTGCCCTCTCGCTCCCTCTGCCGAAATCGCATTAGGGTATGTACGACGAAGTCCTGTAGGTTTGATTGGCTCGTGTACGTCAATGGCTACTTGGTATTCTGCGCCTTTCTCTAACACTTTACGGTAATGGTTCACCATCCATTGCCCGTCGTGGTACTCTCCTTTCGGAATAACAGGACCAACATAACCCGTTTTTACGGAATGGATACCAAGACTTTTCATCAACTTATACGCCGTATCCAATTGTTTTTCATAAGTACGTGGCGCCGCAGATGTTTCATGGTGCATGATCAATTCAACGCCTTTTTCTTTACCGTATCGAACTACTTCTTTAAGGTCGTAATCAGGATAAGGCGTTACGAAATCAAATACACCTTCTCTGTCTTCAAAACCTATCCAATGCTCCCAACCAGTGTTCCAGCCTTCTACCAACACTCCTTTTAAGCCATTCTTTGCTGCAAAATCAATGTATTTTTTTGCATTTGCTGTTGTAGCGCCGTGTTTGCCACTTGCCAAATCCCATGTAGATTTATTAAGGTGCATCTCCCACCAAATACCGACATATTTTTTAGGCTTAAACCAGCTGACATCGCCTATTTTATTGCGTTCGTTTAGATTCACTATCAATTTAGAATCGAGCAATTGTGTTGCTTTATCTGCTAGTTGAATCGTTCTCCAAGGAGTAAGAAAAGGCAAGTTCACTTTTGCTTTGTAGCCCAAACGGTCTGAACCTACCAACTCGCTTGTTAATAAATAATCACCACCACCTAACTTCAATGTCATTCCTGCATAGTTCGTAAGATTGGCTTCGTGAAAGGCTATGTGTACGCCTTCTGTAGTACGCATCGTAACAGGTGTAAGCACCGAATTGTCTACGATATGACTCATTGCCAAATCTGCTTTCTTTAACGCTAGCGCATCTATTTTAGACAAACTATCCGTGTAGTACAAATGCTCTGAACTATCCCAATCGCCAGGGTTCCACCAGCAGAGGTGATCTCCTGTGAGTTGAAATTGCGTATTCTCATCCATAATCGTAATAGAATCGATACCGTCTTGTTTCAAAAATTCGTAACGAAATCCAATACCATCATCGTAGGCACGAAAGTAAATTGTCAATAGACGCTTCGGCGCAACGGATTCTTCCAATTCTACCACCAACTCTTTGTATTTATTCACAACGGAGCGCTGCTCTCCCCAAGGCATTTCCCACGTTTCGTTAAACTCTTTTGAAGTAGTTTTTTTGATTACAAATCCTGATTTCATCGGATCTTGTCCTTTAAAATCAAACCCCATACTCGACGAATCAATCACAACCTTATCATTATGTTTGACCATGTAATGAGGAGTACCTGCATTGTCTAAGAAGAAGCTAATCTTATTTGTATTTCCTGGAGAAGAAATACTCACCATCGCTTCCGTTGCGGTATTTGTCTTACAGGCATTTAGTATAAAAAGGAATACCATTAGCGCAACTACGCTCACTCCCTTTTTAAAAGGATTTCGATCGTTTATTTTCATTTTAATTTTTTCTATTTAATAACACAACACTATTTTTCAACCGTTTTTGTCTCCTGTACAGAGCACTAAAAACATTAAGGTTTCACCACCGGTACAATTTTAATTTCCTTGATGAAAATCTGTCCCGTATACCCTGTCTGTCCAGGGTTGATAAAGAATTTAAGACTGTTGATCATCGTTCCATTCACCTTGTGTTTTTTAGGTGAATTTTGCACGTATATATCTTTCAAATCGAAGTAATAATCTTTAAAGGATTCTGAATTTTCGATTGTTTGAGACGGCCATTTGGCATTTGATTTATAGCCTTCTACATCGTCTACTTGCAAATAAAGCACAGGAGTAACAGTACTGTCAAGCCCTACCGCACGGGCACTTATTTTTAGTTGTACCGTTTCTTTTAGCAAATCTATAGGAGGAAACGTAGCACCAAAGGGGATACTATCTTTTCCTACATTGGTAGCGTCGAAAATAAAGACTTCGCCTTTTTCCATATCGATATCTTTGCCAGCCCACCAGATACCGCCTCTTTTCAGGTCTCCACCGTAGAAACTAAGCGCAGGCACACCTACCAAATCACTTTTCTCTTCTTCTTCCTCTCCGCTATCTACGCCTTCTGTTCCTTCATAGTGCAGACTTTTGGCATAATCGTAAGAAAGGTCATACGGCTGCATCTTGCCCGCACAGGCCGATAGCAAGACGATAATTGCGGCAATCAATGATTGTATACTTCCTTTTTTCATTCTATATATTATTTACTTGGATCAAAAGGACCTCCTACGGTAATGATTGGATAGTCAAAATAAACTTCAATAGGTGCGTCCGGATTCGTTTTTTTCACTAAGATTAAATCGAAAGATACAAGTCGCTCTGGCTCATGTATACGATTACCACAACACCCCCCAAATTCTTTATTTTTAGTTATCGTAAGATCACTGTATTTGAAACTAAACAATTTCCAACCTTTGTGACTTAAGGTGATATACGTTACGAAAGCATCGTCGTCCGTTCCCTGGTAACCACTACCTGAATTATCTGTTCCATCTGCATCTTTCTCTTGGTATTCTAACTCTACTCCTGCATTGGCATCTCCAGTACCGTAGATGTACATATTTACCCATATATTATCAGGAGTAGCGGGCAATGGAGTAGTTAATGCAGCTGATTGAATACCACTTACAAACTGAGGTTGAGTACCTAACCCTTTTATAAAATAATAGCCCTTACCCTGAACAGAAGGCACTAGATTTCCACTATAATCTATTGCCATAGAATCTACTCCCCATGTTACGCCTACCCCTCCAAATGGAAACCAAAGATTAGCCTGATTTATTTTTCTACGATTTTCAAAATCCCCCCAAGTAGGAAACTGTCCGTAAGCTGTGAAATTTGGAACCTTCTTAATTGTTATTGTAGTTGACCAAGTGGCTGATGTTCCAAAGAAAGATAACGTAGCGGTAGCGGTTTCCCCTGCCCTAAAGAAGGACACTCCGCTATTATTCCCCTTCCATAGTACATTTTCCAATCCACCAGAAACACCTTCTACTTCATATAGTGCGCCCGATTTATCGCCTGTGATTGCTAATTTCCACGTCACACTTTTCGTAAATGTCGCATTCAACGTGACACTCTCTAACGTAAAATCTACAGGGGAAGGTGTGGCTGTAAAACTAGTAACATCAAATCCTTCACCAGCAGAAATATAAGCCGGCCCTAGAAAGTCTGCCTTTTTTCTACTACAAGCAAGAAGTAGTATAAGGAGCACAGAGAACGTTAACAATTGCTTCATCTTTTCCATAGTCTATATTTTTTTAAATTAAAATTTAAAACCAAATACAAAAAACCACTGATTCAAATTATATTTATTCGCAGGAATTTCTTTGTCCTCAAAGTTTACTATATGATAATGCATACTGAAATACCCTACGGCATCGTAGTCGTAATGCAAGCCTGTAACAATTATTTTTTGTGTTTGATTGTACTTTGTACCCGGACCGTACGACACTACTTGGTTAAGCCCATCTCTCCCTGTTTGCACTTCGTTGCCTTTCGCTTGAAATAATTTTGCACCACCCAAAAGGTGTAGGCTTTTTATCACTTCTACATCCAACCCTACATCAATTAAGGAGTTGGCTAGATTAATAGCGTTGGTACCACCACGAACCGCACTTTCTGTTCTTATCCCAGCGTTGATCGCAATGAGTTTTTCAAACTCAAATAGTTTGTTAAGATTAAAAACAAACCCTCCGTTAATTTTAGTAAACTTCCGTTTTGCCTGTGTTACCGAATCGCCTTCCGAAACAATTTCAGACAAAAGGTTTACTTCAAGTCCTGCATTTACAAGTTTATTAGGCGTTTTTACGTCTGCATTAAACGTCATCCCTTTTCTGTTGGGTGTTGCTTTTCCATAAGGTTCTACCATATCGTACTGCACCAAATAACTCATCAGCGTTGTAGAGATTCCGGGGTTGTACATATTTTTCTCTTGTGCATACGGATCAAATACACTGATCGGACGTGCGCTTAAACCATCATTCATAGTAGGGAAATTGTAGAGGGAAGTATTGGAAGGGGCATTCATCCTTCGTGATTGTGCCATTGGGCTGTTGAAATTGAACCCTACGTTGCGGTACCCACCACCTACAGTCACATTAAAGGGCTTGTAGGTCACTTCTCCTTTTACATCGTAAAAGTAATCTTCAAATTTATTGTCGGTACTGTCCGAAGCTCTTTGCAGTTCAAACTGAGAGCCGCCGGCTTCGCCTTTGAGCGCATATTTAAATTTATCCGATTTGTCTAACGTCAATTCAAAATCAGTTGTATATACGGTATTGATATAGTTTACTTCTGCTACTTTCACGGTACCCGCTATATCACTTATGGCTGCTACGTTTCCAGCTATTCTGAAATACGCACTTTGGGTAAGGTCTAGTCTGCCACCGTAGAAATAGCGGTCAGGAATAGTGGTGTAGTTGGTTTCTCTTGTACGGCCTCCGTACGCTCGGATACCCAAACTTTTTATACCTTTGCTAAACGTTATCTTACTCGCTACATTTACCCCCTGCATTCTCCATGCGTTGTCCAAATAGAAATTTTCATAGTTTATAATATCTCTGCGCACACTAAACACATTGGCTTCGTATTTATTATACCCATACGTATTCTCGTTGTTCCAAAGTGTATAGGGCGTATGTGTCAAGTACACATCCCCTATGTCGTACTTCACTTTTTTGGCTATCAACCCTTCCAGTTGCATCTGTCTAAAACTTAGCGAAGCGCCATCGCTGAAGAAACCGCCAAACTCATTTCTTGTTCTAAGAATTACACCACCTCTTAATACTTCGTTGGGTTTGGCATAGATTCCCAAATCAAACAGGGTATATCCTGCGGATGATTTGAGTTTGGAAGCCTTCTTTGTTTCGTCCGAAAGACGTTCATTTGTCACTAGGGCTCTCCCCAATCCAGTAAAATAGACACTCTGTGCCGACAATTTAGCCAACAGAACAGCAGAAAGGATTGAAAATATAAGCGTTATTTTTTTAGTCATTTTTTCCCTTATTTTAGAAGAATACTTTAAATTCCAATGTCATTTCATTACCCTTAAATTTATCAAGCGTAAAGTTTTTATCTTCGTGTGCAAACCAGCGACACCTGAAATTCAGACTGGCTCGAGCATGAAAATTATAATCCAACCCAGGTCCAAAACCATACCCTGTCTGATTGATTACCTTTCCGTTTGCATCTGCTACGGGTCTCCCCTTTGTATTGGTTATAAGTTTACCATTAGCATCTGCCACTTCTACTCTATGATTGCCCAATACTCTTTCCATTCCTACAAACCCTACTAGGGTCACTTTGGGATGTAGGGCATAGAAGCCCATAAACTCTGTATAGAATATCCTAAGGAATGCTTTGTCGCTCACCATTGGAATAGGCGAGAAATGATCTTGAACAGAACTGTAATTATTAAAATTGGACACAATAAGTTCCCTTCCGAAAAGCCTAAATTTGTATTTAAGCTCCAAGTTCATCATACTGAATGATTTTTTATAATCAACCACGGTATCCGTAATCGCTATATTTTCAAATGTCCTTCTATAGACAGAATGTAAACGGTGGTAAGGCCCTGTAAACCTTTCGTAGAAGGCAAACCGTGAGCGTGTAAGACCGTTCAACCGATGTTCGAAACTGATACTGTTTGTAAACGGAACTTTAGTAAGGCTATCGGCACCACTTCCGGCTACGGCATAGGCTCTTGCGCCATTTCGTAAATCTCCTGCCAAATTTGTAATCTCTTGAGACATGCCCAACCCTAATTTTGATACTAACTTGTTGAATTTTTTAGTAGCAAAAAGATTCAACCCTTGTCTGTTATTGGCCATCTGTCCAATATCGGTCACCATACCGTCGTAATAATTGGTATTGTAGTTATCAGGAACACCTGTATTCGGTTTCGCCTGCTCTACAGAGGTATTTGATACCGCACTGGTATTGTTGACCACAAGCGCACCTATTCGGTACAGTTGTACTTTTAGAGGAATAATCGTCAGTCTCTTTTTGGTATCGATTTCTAAAAACAAGGTTTCGTCCCAATCTCTTTTGTATCGGCTTACATTTCCTACGCCTGACTTCGCACCTTCTTTAAGTCCTTTGTTGTAGCTGCTGCTGAGGTAAGAACCGCCACCAAGTTCGGTATATATACTGAAATTTTTGAATTCAAATCGGCCGTCTACCGAAGTCACGATTTGACTTGTATGATTGTCTTCTACAAAAAAAGTATCTACACCATTTATTATTGGTTTGTAAACAACGTTGTTGGAAGTATACCCAAATTGGTTAAAATAATTAAATCCAATTTTGTGAGCACCAAGCATTTTTCCTATTCGGGAACCGAAGATATTGATAGGTGATTTGGTCAGGTAGCTCTGAAAACCGCCACTGGTTGCCATTTTACCGTACAGTACGGCTGCGTCAAATCCATAAGGCATGTTTGTTCCTTCCAGAATAAAACCTTGTGTAGCTTGTTTCCCAAAACGCTGGTCACGGGGAATATCGCCCACTGCATACGAAGAGTTGTACCGTTGGAAATCATGTCCTTCTGGCTCCCATGGGTACCTTTCAAAAAGGTCGTCACGGTATTGGTAGCCCCACATGGTAGACTGGCTTAGTCGGTACCAGTTTGCACCACCTCCTGCTATCATTTTTAAATGCCCTATTTTCGTATCAATACTTCCTTGCAGCGTAAATACTACATACAGATTAGCGAGCTTTCCTGTAGTATCGGTCAATAAGGTCGTTCTTTTAAGAAGATTGCTAAACTGCAACTCCGTCTGAAACCAAGTTTTGGAGGACGGCTTACCATCCATTATAAAAAGCATTAACGGTTGTTGGTAACCATCGTCTGCGGTAACGTTTACGGGTAATGTAAGCCCTAAGGTAGGTGCTACATCGTAATAAGTTTTCATTTTTCTGTAATAAGGATAGAACCTTGCGTAACCAGAGAAATGCATTGCTTTAAACCATACTTTTTTAGTTTTATTGGCAGTATGGCTAGACTGTCCAATACTTGTCGTTGCTCTATGAAGATCATACAGCAAACCTGCTGTATGGTTCTTATAAAGAACGGATTGAGGGAGATTTAATGAATCTGTTCCATCTTTGGCCTCTACAGCCATGGAGAACAAAAACAGCCCGCACAAAAGAAATATAAAATATCTTTTCAAAGCTATAATCTTTAGAGAGTTTGACTGTACTTTATAATTGCGCTACTTCCAACATTAATCCCATCGGAAGTAGCGTAATTAATCACTGTTTGTTAGATACGTGGATTATCTAATGCTTACTTTACGGGCTACTTTACCGTTTTCTGTAGCGATGTTTAAGATGTACATACCTGTAGCAAAACCAGCAGTATTTAACGTAATGTTGTTTTCGCCTGCGTTTGCAGTAGTAGTGTATACTGCGTGGCCGTTGATATCAGACAACGATACCACTGCTCCTGCTACACCTTCAAACGATACGTTTAAAACGTCTTTTGCAGGATTAGGATATACTTTTAAAGAACCGTTTACTAATGCATCGTTTACACCTGTAGAAGGTTCGTTTGGAAGCGCCGTTAATACACTTCCTATTTTAAAACTGTGGAATTTAATACTTCCTGAATATGCAAGATTATTAGCTGCTAATACAGTAGTATCTGTCTTATAGCTACCTTTATCTACAGCTCCTTGGGAAAGAACCGCATTTGTACCACGAGAGTCAAATATAAATACTACTGCATGAATATTTGAAGCGTCAATGTCGTATGAAGTGCTTGGAGAATTAGCTGGTGTAGTACCAACCCAAGCATCATAAGTCAAACCTCCTACAGCTGTAGAAACTGAAGAAAAGTCAAGTCTGAAAGTCTTCGTCGTATTTGCTTCTAACGCAAATCCAGTAAGCGCCTTAAGTTCTGAACCACCTGCTACATCCGCACAATCCGAAACATTAGGTTCATAACCCGCTTGAATGCCATCTGCATCCTCAAGAACTACTTTCATTACCAATAAGTTACTCGAAACATTTTCCACAACAACTTCAACATCTGCCATTGTCGAAAGATCTAAATTTTGTTTCACATTAGGCGTAACAGTTGTATTAGTACCAAAATCAACCACAAAAAATGGATTTTGCGTAGTAATGCCACCAACTGGCGGAGTAGTAGTTAATAGTCCTCCTGTACGAGTTTGAGTGCTACCTCCTCCCCACCAATAAATCCCTTCACCGTTTGCTCCTGAAGTAATAGTCGAACTAAAATCATCATAAGCACTAGTTGTAGTTACACCTGGTGTCTGAGCGTTTGCGAAACACAGAGAAAGCATCAAAGCTGTTCCCGAAAGTATTAATTTTTTCATAATTTTGAATTATTTAAAGGTTAAACATAATACGTACTGTTTGAAATTGTTGTTTTGGGTCAATTTCATTTCCCTTTTTAAAGCAGTTGTCAAGGCTGCCTATTTTGTATTTTCTTTTTTATTTATTAGACAATTCAAAGGAATACTTTTAGAAGCACTAAAGCCAATTGTCTATGAAAAATCAAGACCTATTATGGGCTGTATCTAAATCAACTATTTATTTATCAATGCATTAAATGCAATTCAAAACCAGTGGAATATAGATTTTCATCGAAATAATATGAAGCCGAATTGGGATAACAAAGCGTCTTTGAGTGTTATGGAAACGTTTGGGTATGTTTTTTTAGCTAAAAAAGCAGGAATAATACCAATGCACTTCAAGTAATAAATATCTCCCGTTTGGGATTGTGCTCGATTTGGTTGCACATTGTTGAATAACATTTATGTTGTTCTGCCGATAGGCAACGAAAATGCCGAATAAACGAACGCTACTTTTTATCAAATAGAGTCTAATAGGGGGATTTAAAAAATAGTCCGTGTCTTTTT
>JAYSUZ010000340.1:0-2832 GCA_043718845.1 Cytophagales bacterium | reverse complement strand
GCTGCCTATTCAACTGTATCAATATAATGGTTCAAATGTGGGGTATATACCGTCTCGAAATAATTATCGAATTCCAGCGTATCACCGCATGGACATTTCTGCTACAATTGTAGCGAAGAAAAAAGAAGGTCGAAAGAATTTTGGAAGTTGGAACTTTTCTATTTACAATCTGTATGGTCGTAAAAATTCATTTACGGTCTTCACAAGAGATAAGAATTTTGGTACAGATGAAATTCCTGTTTACAAAGACCAAAAAGAGGTGGTGAAACTTTATCTGTTTACAATTGTACCATCGGTAACGTATAATTTTAATTTCTAATAGTATGAAAATGAAAAATAATCTATTGTTTTATATATTGATTTCAACGGTGCTTTTTTCGTGCACAGAAGTGCTTGTAGTAGACTTGCCTGCGGATGATGAAAAGCTAGTAATAGAAGGGTTATTGACTACGCAAGCGAAGCGATTCCAAGTTAAATTGTCTAAAACAAAATCGCTAAGTACTACAGATGGATATCCTGCAGTAGACGGTGCGACTATCGTGTTGGCAGATAATGTAGGAAATGTTGATACCCTGGCATTGCTATCTACAGGAGTATACCAATCAAAAATAGCTATAACGGGCGTCGTGGGGCGTACGTATTATCTTACGGTGAACGTAAATGGTAAAAGTTATATTGCCGAGGATAAACTGCTGAAGGTTTCCCCTATAGACTCGCTGTATGCCGTGTATTTAAAAGCTGGGGAAGAAATAGGGATAACGGAAGACGGGTATTATGTCTTTTTTAATTCATCAGACCCTCCAACTGAAAAAAATTATTATATCTACAATATGTTCAGAAACAATCTTTCTGTGTTGGATCAAACCCAGATTGCCGTTACGGACGACCGTTTTTTTGCACCTATAATAATTGGCTTTCGATTGCCAGGGAAATACAGTTTAGGCGATAAAGCAAAAGTAGAATTATTTTCGTTGAGCGAAGGAGGCTTTACCTTTTATAATGGACTCGCCGCACAACTTCAAAGTGATGGAGGATTCTTTAGTACGCCCCCAGCGAATGCCATATCGAATTTCTCTAACGGCGCACTTGGATTCTTTCAGGTTTCAGATGTTCAAGTAGATTCGTTGTTTATTAAGTGATAACTAATTGGAATGGTAAAAATTACCAATAAGAAAATACCCTTCAAAATTAGCAAGTCACTGCGGAAGTATCTTGTGGATTATGACCGAGAACATAAAATGCCTTTAACCTACCTGGATTTAGGGCGTTTTTATAATTCAATTCCTTTATACGATAAAAAAAATAAAGACACCTTATGGGTATCGGTCTTTTATCCTCAAGACGATATGGCTCATATTTATGAGGCGTTAAAAAAAACGTATGCGATCCTCAAGGCAAATGGTGATTTGTCCGTTATGGACCACTTGTTTATAGACCGAATAGATTTGTGTGTATACGGCAATAGTAAGCCATACAGGGTGAGGGTGGTGAATAAAATAAATGATAACTTTGATTATTTTTATATTAAAAATGCAGATGCTTCCCGTATTTACGGCTTAGAATTAGAGCACCTCCTTTCTCCTAATAGTATGAATTTTTATACTGATGGCGATACGTTGATAGAGGAGCATATTGTTGGTATTCCTGGAGATATGTTTATGGAGCAATATCTTCATGATAAGAATTTAAATAAAATAAGGCTTGCAAAAGAATTCGTAAAATTTAACGAACGCTGTTTTGTACGTCTACTAGGGGATATGCATTCAACCAATTATGTAGTGGCTATTACGCCCGATTTTGAAGAGGTTGAGTATCGAATTCGAGCGATTGATTTTGATCAACAGTCTTATGAGGGGAAGAAATTTGTATATATGCCGCAGTATTTTATACAGAATAACCCAATTATAAAAATTGGAATGGAAGCGCTGACCCCCGAAACCGTAAAACAATATCAAAAGGAAGAGCGCTCCATGATTGCCTCGAGGCTAAAATCGTCAAGGTACCGTATCAAAGAGTTGGGCGATGCGGTCAGGAAGGATGAGATTTCTACCCCTCAGAATATAGATAGACTCAAAAACGAACTAGCGGAGCATTATAACCATAAGGAGTTCTTAAGGTGTACCAATATGGGTGCTATTGTGAGGACGAGTCTCCGTATATTGTTGAAAGATAGGCAGTAGTTTTTAATTTTGGTTAAAATAAGTAACTTTACATAATTCATTAGAAAATATATGTGGTATCGTATTCCTAAATTCTTTAGAAGTTTCTATTTCATAGTATCTCTATCTTTCGTAGTATGGATGCTTTTTTTTGATCCCAATGATTTTATAAGTCAATATAAAATGCGGGATATTTTTAAGGAAACGGAAAGTGAAAAAGCGTATTACAAGGAAAAAATAATAGAGGTAGATAAAGAGCGCGAAGCACTCCTCAACGATAATAAGAAAATCGAACAGTTTGCACGCGAAAATTATTTAATGAAAAAACCTACAGAGGATGTTTATGTAATTGTAGAGAAGCAGAAATAGCGCTTCAATTACTCAATTGTAGGCGTCACAATCGCATCTTCCGCCAAAGGGTCGGCTTCTTCTATAAACGTAGTATCCCGCACACGCTCTTTTCGATAGGGGCAGTTGATGTTGATAGATAATTTTTTGGGTCTTTTGAAATACCCCTTTCTTATTCCTAGAGAAGTATCGGCATAGACTTTTTCCATGTATATACCAAAGATAGGCAACGCTACACGAGCGCCTTCGCCAAGTTGGGACGTGCGAAAGTGTACACTTCTGTCTTCTGCGCCTACCCATACACCTGCCACATGCTGTGTGGTGA
>JAYSUZ010000339.1:0-15295 GCA_043718845.1 Cytophagales bacterium | reverse complement strand
TTTTACAATCCTGAAAAGGTACTGTAGTTGACACATATAATTTTACTGCCGTATCTGCGGCATTATTAGATAATACGGATATTGTAGAATTAGTTCCTGCTCCTACATTATATGTACCCATTACGCTTTGACCAGGCTGTACAGGAAAAGTACTTCCGCTTAATACAACTTCACTTCCATTAACATTTACAGTCATATTAATAAAGCTACCATTTAAATTATTATTTGTAAGATATATTAAGCCTATTGTAGGTACAGCTCCGTCAGATTGTATTGACAATATCATTTTTTTAAATGGATGCATCTCTTAAATTTTAGTTTGTCCAAACAACGTATAGACTTGCGTATTAACATCTCTCTCTAAGTAGCAAGGGTCAAATTGCCTGCTTATTCGATACCCAATAGGGTTTTGCAACAAAACTCCTGACGCACCTACAAAACTCACTTCACCTGTGCCAAGCCTAGAAAACCCTGCATTGAATTTTGTACGCAATCCTGTAGACGGAACTGTAATTACAATGGCAGTACTATTCTTTAATTGAATTACGTAGTTATTATCAGTATCCGCTAGAGTAAAACTACTCGAAGCATCACGTTGTAAATTGTTTGAAGCATCGGCGCCGTTATTACCTGTAACACCTTGAACACCTTGAACACCTTGCGGTCCTGCACTTCCTGTAGCCCCCGCGTTCCCTGTAGGTCCTGCAACGCCTTGAAATCCTTGAATACCTTGCGCTCCTACAACTCCTTGAATACCTTGCGGTCCTGTTGCTCCAATAGAAGTAGGTAACGCTATAAAATCAGTAGTTAAAACTACGGGCAAGTCTTTTCCTATTGTTCTATTTTGTAATTTGAGTATAGACTTTGCACCATTTAAATTCACGATTACAACGTGATATTGCTCAACAACGAATACAGGGTCTAGTGCATTTAAAACCGCTGCATGAGTAGTGTACAAAACTCCAGAATATGTAATTTCAGTAAATCTCAAAACACCACCTGTTAAGGGAGAAAGCCCACTTTTAAGATATGATTTTAGCTGTCCTAACAAGAAAGTTTTAGTACGTTTTGCCGTCGTGTTTCCATCACTACCTATCAAAGAATCTAAGTCAGAAACATCAGTGTCTACAATGTAAACCCTATCATTACTTATTTTTGTCATTACTTTATCTCTTAATATTAATTATTGATTTTTTAAAACCTACCATTCCATAACTTTGGTCGCCTACTCGCAAAAACTCTCCGGAGATAATATTCCCTTTACGGTTTTGAAAATTAAGGTCTAGCTTATAAACTGCTTGGTTGAGTTCTTTGTTTACTCCTACTGCTCCACCCGCCAAAACTCTAAACACAGTTTCTTTACTTTTTACAGGAACCGATAATGTCTTTTTTTTAATCGTGTAGTTTGGAGTAATCTCCTTAACCTCTCCTTGAACTATGCCGTTGATGTCGATTATCAAGTTTTCGTCCTCGAAATTGGTTGAGAATTTGTTGAGCTGAATAGCCTTGTAAAATTTCAATTGTTTTACGCTATCCGAGGCTAATGCGTAATCCGTTTTTAGTTTTTTGTTCTCAGCTAATAACTTTTGGTCAATAGGATTATTCATGTACACATTTTGCCCTTTTTTATACATGACAACCGTGTCGTGTACACTTTTGGTTATTATTTGTACATGAGTTGGTTTTTTAGATTCAAAATCACCAATTACTTCTGGAACTTCTACTTTTACAACTTGAGGTTCGGCGCCGGATTTTGAACAACGGCTAACCGCCAAAACTATTAGCAACAATACCCATCCTAGATATTTTAGAGATTCTTTCCAAAAAGGAGTAAATAGATTTATCTGTTTCATTACGCTTCGTTTTTAGATATAAAACCATTTGAATTCACGACGATTGACCGAACGCTTTTAGGCTGAGAAATTTTCCAAGGAGTACGTCTAATACCCGCACATCTCTTTTTTTCTATTCTAGTAATGCAAACCATATTAGATTGATTCCCCCCAAGAACATGATAGCAAGTCTCATCTTCACCTACATATATGCCTACATGACCTCCTCCGTTACGTTTAAAGGTTAAAACATCTCCAAGCATAGCTTTTGATTGCTTAGTCCCAAACTTGTTCCAATTAAGCGCCCAAAGACTTTCTGTAGCGGTAAAAGGTAAATCAAGTCCTGCTTGCTGACATACGTAAGCGATAAATAAACCACACCAAGCTATTTCATCATTAGTGTATATTTTACTAATACCAAGGACTTTTGCCCATTTTAATATTTCCTTAGAATGTATAGTTCCAATTATTTCTTTTGTACCTACTAACTCTAGTGCCTTGACTAAAATTTGTGGTGATTTTTCTAGTTTTAAATAGTCGTAGTTCATAATTAGTCTTTTAAATCTGTTATACTATCCTTTATTTCATTGGCACGACCTAAAGCTTTTTTAATCAAAGCCCAAACATCGTGTCCTGTTGCTTTCTCAAAATTTTCTTTTATCGATACGCTTTCAATGAAAATCAATAGAATTGCGCAAATCTTCGTAGCAAAAAAAGAAATCGAAAACCAATGCTGGAAAAACTCTGTAAGAATAAAAAAGTCAATTACATAAAGACAGATTATACACATTTCATACAATAGCATCTTTGATATTATTTCGCTCAATCTACGGCTCGTTATGAACTTCCAACCTTTTACTTTTACCGAACGATATATCCCAAAAACAGTATCAAGAACTATTGCCGCTCCTACAGCAAGCATTAGTCCTGTAATAGGTGCGAAAAACAAGCAAGTAGCTGTGAAAATGTATAATAAGTATGCTTTCATTGTCTTTAGATTTATTCCTTTAATTCACTATCAATTTGCTCATCTTGCTCTTGTGATTGTTTCTCTACTTCGATTTGCTCTCTTTTTTGATTCAAAAAATTAATTATCGGCAACCCATAACGTGTAGGGATTTCATTTGCGTAATTTTCTAATTGATTGATTTCTTCGATTGTTAGTGTCATTTTTATTTTATTTAATTAGTTATATACTCTTATTTCTAATACCGCTTGTGAAAGTCTGCCATCTGTAGGAACACCATTGTCATAAGATGCAAATGTTACAGTATTTGTATTAGTATAATAAGCTCTATTGTTTAATATTTCAGAACCACCTACGTTTGTTCCAGTACTTAAAGTAACTGTCGTTTTCCCACTTACAAAAGCATTTGTAAACCCGCAAGAAAATGCGCCTCCGCTAGTTCTTGACAGGACTACCGTACCACCTAAAGTATTCTCTAAAACAGTAGCTACAGGTGCAGTAGTTACTGATTGAGAGAGTAAAGCAGTATAAACTTTATAAGGTCTTGAATCTACAGATGCAACTGCACTTAAATTACCACTAGCATCTGCGACTACTGATCTTGTTCCTGTTCCTGCTAGACTGTTAATTTTTAATACACCTGTTTGGTTTATCAATGTTACGGCTGGGAAAAAAATACCTGAATTATTTGTTTGACCAAGATGTAAATCACGATCAAATGTTCCTGAATTTACTCCAAAACTTATAGCGCTACCTGCTACATTACTCCCTATGTTATAATACGCTGGCGCTGAAGGTAATATTATACCGCTTGTTCCAACAGTAGAAGAGAAGGTCGCTGCTCCTGCACTATTTATCCTTAAAGCATTTGTAGTTCCACTGTTTGACATTCTTAACTCACTTGTAGCCCTGTCGTAAATAATAGACGCTCCATCAGACCCTCCTGCTGTTAAAAATAAAGATGGATTACCGCTTGTATTGGTCAGTATACTTAAAGAGGCATTTCCTGTTTTGCTAATCATTACGGTAGTTCCATCGTCACTAACTATACTATTCCCAACCGTTCCAACCCCCGTGAACTTAAGTAGAAAGTTTGTTGTACCTGTTCCTGTAATTTTACTCGCTAAATCACTAATTAAATTAGTTACTTGACTTTGCGCAATTACAATAGGCACGTTTGCGGATGCCGTAGTAAGTCCTTTTGCGTTTACTATATATTGTGGTACACTTGAAGCAGTACCGAAACTCCCTACGTTTGCATTCACAGTAGCTAAAGTTAATACTGAAGATCCTGTAGC
Organism: Cytophagales bacterium; assembly: GCA_043718845.1. Lineage (GTDB taxonomy): Bacteria > Bacteroidota > Bacteroidia > Cytophagales > Cytophagaceae > JANYCO01. The sequence goes on along the minus strand of JAYSUZ010000339.1, from coordinate 11,198 downwards.
ATCTCCTGTATGTGTAGCGTTACTTACTAAACTGCTGTATTGGGTATTAGTAGCATTGTCTCCTGTATTTGTTCCGCTTAAATTACTCCCGTTAACTGTTCCAGATGCCACTATAGAAGTTGGTGTAATAGCTCCTAATCCTATAACGGGTGTGGTTGTTCCCGTAACTACTGTAACTCCATTTGCTCCTGTAACACTTGTTACCGTACCCGTTCCTGCGGATATAACTAAATCAGTAGAGCCTAGTAATGAATTACCATTTATAGTTCTAATATTTGTTCCTGATACTAATGTGTTTTGCTTTGCATTTAAAGCGTTTTGTGTAGCTGTAGAAATAGGTTTTAGCAAATCTGTTGTATTATCTACATTTGCCAACCCTACATCTGATTTAGTCAAATCAATATTACCACTCCCTTCTAAAGATTGTCCTTCAATAGTTTTTAAAGGTCTTTTAGATTGTATTGTAGCAGTTGTTTCATCACCCGTATTTGCCCCACTTACCGTCCCTGTTCCTGTTGCCTTAGTTGCTAATCCGTCAACTAAAGCCTTAGTATTCGGATACGTTGTTATACTTGAAACTGTAAATGAACTAGATTTATTCGCAACGTCTTCTTTACCGCTTATATCAGTAACTAAAGTAATGTTTCCCGAACCTAATAAACTATTTCCGTTTATTGTTTTTATATTAGTTCCAGACACTAAGTTTTCTTGCTTCGCGTTCCAAGTAGATTTCTCCGTATCTGTAACAAATCTATTTCCTGTATCTTGAGTAATAATACTTGGTGGGTGATTTGTTGGGTGCGTGTAGTTACTTAATGTAGCTAAACGTGCAATTTCAGTATCTAGCAATAAAGATTTAGCTGTTACTTTATCGACTTTATTTGAAATGTCAACTACGGGCTTATTTTCTAGCGCAGTAATCCTTACTCCTAATGCGTTATCTTTAGTATCTACATAGACTATTGTAGCATAGTCAACTAGATTTATTGGTGATACAGTTTCTATGCCCGAATCTCCTACAATACAAAAAGTAACCTCAAGGCTATTTGTTGGAATAGATGGTTTTATAGGGCTTCCTGTAGTTTCTGATCCACTTATAGTTTGAAAACTATTCAAGGTATCTAATACAAAAACATCTATTCTTTTTTTACCTGTTGTAGCGGGAACAATAGTTTTAGTAACACTTAAGGGATTTGTGTAACTAACATTCTTTATCAACCAAGACCAAGCAGGATTAAAAGTAATAGATGATGCCGTAGAGGCAAACCCTGTTTGAGTGACTATTTTATTAAACTCCGGAAGCGTAATAGCTAAATCTGATGACTTCAATTCAAAATCAAAGAAGTAAACATTAAAGTTTATTAATTGTGTAAACGCTACATTGGCAAGGTCAATAGCTACATTTAAGACAAAGTGTTCTGCAAACTCTGTAGCGCCTGTTATTTTAAAATAAACTCCATTAGCTAGGTTGCTAGAGTTTCGTAGCTTCATCACAAAAACTTCTCGATTCATAGAAATAAATCGAAACAAATCCGACATATTATCTTCGTTAAAGTTCTTTTTATTGATGTAAAGCTTACTGATGCTTGATAGTGTAGTTTGGTTGCCTTCGGATAAAAACACTCCTTCGGTCAAAACTGTTAACGGTATATTTTCATCCGTTTTAAACAAGTAATTAAGTATCGGAGTTCCGTTCAATTCGTTAATGAGTTTCGCCGTAGACTCAAAATCAAAATTCACCGTCTTTCCATTATTCTCACTATCCGTTCCTACAAAGTAATCTTTGCGAACAGGTACTTTAACAGGGTATGCAGACTTCTTAGAAATTTTTGTCATTTGCTCAAATACTTAATAATGACAAAGATATAAATTAAAAGACGACAAACGTTTGTTGTCGTTTAAAAAATATCGTATTTTTGCTTCAATTAATCAAATCAAAATAAATATGAGTAACACAATTTTAAGGCAGGTCGTATCTGGCGACGACGCAAAAGCAAGATTATTATCGGGACTTAATAAAAGTTGTGATATAGTTGCCGACACTATGGGTTTCCGAGGTAATAATAATTTATTTGAAACCGTTGGCGGATTACCAAATATTACAAGTGACGGCTGGGATTCATTAGAACAACTCTTCTGGGAAGACCCGATGGAACACATTGCTTGCGAACTACTAAAAGAGGCTTGTAAAAAGACCTTTGAAATCGTTGGAGACAACACAACACTCACGTGCGTACTTACCCAAGCTTTCTTCAAAAACTCCTTAGAAGAATTAAAAAAAGGAACATCATCTATTGAAATTAAAAATCGTATTGACGCTTCAGTAGAAAAAATACTAGCCTACATTGATAGTATTGCTGTTCCCGTAGACGAAAAGTTAATGTTCGACATTGCTAAAACTTCGGCTCACGGCGATGAGGCGATTGCTAAAATTGTTCAAGAGGCGTTTATCAAAGCAGGAGAGTTCGGAATCGTTTCCCATAAACGAAGCTTTACCGACGAAACTTACATCGAGCATATTGCAGGGAATCCTATTGATGCAGGTTACGCAAACGAAGGATTTATCAATGTGAATGATACGCAATCAGTAGCCCATAACAAACCTCTCGTGCTTTGTTCTTTAATAAACTTCCAGACTTCAAGTGAAGTAATGCCTTTTATGGAATACGCTTCACAAAACGGGAGAAGACCTTTGATTATTATTTCAAATATGGAGCATGATGTTGCAGACATGGTGATGACAAATTTTAAAAATATAGGTTACCCTTTATGTATTATCAAACCGCCGTACCAAGGGAAGAAAGGTCGTGAAACAATGGCTGATTTAGCATTAGTTTTAGGTTGCGAAGTTTTGCAGGGAATCACACGTGTAAGCTACGATGGAAAAGAAGGATTGTATTTAGGAGAATGTGAACGTATCGAGATTGGTAAAAAAGACTCTGTAATCACTCCAAGCAAAACTCTTGACAAAGAAAAATGCGACGGACGAATTAAAGACCTTACAGCGCAGATAAAACTTCAAACCAATGAAGGTGAGCGAAACTATTTACGTGAGCGTATCGCTAAGATTTCTGGTGGAATTTCTACAGTTTTAGTCGGAGGAATTACTCCATCTGAGGTAGAAGAGAAAGTAGCAAGAGTCGATGACGCAATAAGCGCCGTGAGAGCTTCTAAGGACGGTGGAGTTGTAGCGGGTGGAGGAATTACGTTATTGAATTCTGGTATGAAATTAAACTTAGATAATGTAACACTTGATTCATTACTCGCTCCATTCAGTAAAATAATGTCTAATGCTAATGCTTTTTGGGATTCTTGGACCTCTGAATATCCAATCGGTTACGACGTAAAAGAATACAAAGTAGTAAATATGTTCGAAGCAGGAATCTTAGATACCGCCAAAGGAATTAAAACTGCCCTCATGAGTTCTACTTCTGCTGCTATGAATTTATTGAGAACCAACAACGTAGTCACACTTAAAAGATTCGGACAAGATGCAAAATAAGAAAGTATTAGAAGATTTTATTAATGTTCAAAATTATTCGTTAAGAGATGGTGATAAAATAAAACTTATCATCTCTGAAGATGCAATAGTTGTTGATTTTGGATATTGGATTTTTAAACAAATGAGTCGTTCTAGAATTGACGATGAAGATTATAGGAGATTGTATGTTTTTATGATAAATACAATATTATTTGAATTTAAAAAATCAAAAGAGAAAGATAAAGATGAAAAATATATTTAGAGGAAAAGCACTGAATCTCATCGTAATAGTCGAAGAGGTTTTCAACGAGAACAAAACAGCTTCGGGATTTGATTTAAGCAGCGTAGTAGATGCTAATGAGAAGCAGAAACGAGGTAAAGTAGTTTCTATTGGTGAGCAATGCCCGAAACTCTCGGACGGCTCATTTACATTATCCATCGGCGACGAAGTAATTTTCGATAAATTCAAGATGACGCCCTTTACCCAAGACGGAGTAATGTACTTAATGATTGACTATCGAGATATTGTGATAGTTCTTTAATTAAGAGTTTTAAAGAAAAACCCCCGCTTCTATAACATGAAGACGGGGGTTTTTAATTTAGAATTCTGTAATATCTCTCATGGCTACTGCTTTTTGGTTGTTTTTTTCTTTGTAACTTTTGCTGGAATAATTTCTTCAATCGGCTCCACGGCATCTACTGTAATAGTATCTCCAACTTCAATTCCTGCTTCAACTAATTCTGGATTATCGTTAAGAGTTTCGGCGTCTACTTCGATTTCAAGAATAGCATCTGCTTTCTCAAAGTAGTCTCTTAATAATTGGTCTTGCTCATCTGTAGCTTCTACTACTCGCCAATCATTTCGCTCTTTAAATTCTTGAGATGGATTGTCGCTGATATTACCTTCCTTAGTTAACACAAGAGTATCTTCGTTTCTAAAGTTATAAAACCAAAATCCACCCCACTCTGGCAAAGCTATTAGTTCCCCTAATTTAAGAAGTTTTTCTGCTTCTTCGTAGGTCATACCTAATGCAACTTCTTCTTTTTCTTCTTCTACAAATTCCTTCGAAACTGCTGAGTCAAAGTTCACATCACCCACTTTAACATACCCATTTACAAGCTCTCCTTCTTCTAGGTAGATTATGTCAGATGTGTGGATAAGTAAACCATCGAAATGGTCTTCTAAACTGATTACGTCGAATAATACTTGTTTCGACTTTTGGTCAAATTTGTGTTTGACTTTCTTGGAAATTAATTGTTCTGTGTTCATGGTTTTACTGTGTTTTTAATTAAAAAATTTATAAGTGATTCATATGCTCTTCTGTAAGTGGTATCGTTGATTTCTAAAGTTATCTCTTTTATAAAAAACTTTCCAATTCTTATTTCAATTTCGGAGTCTGTTTCGGCATAAGATATGTCGTCTATTTTATCAAGTCCATTGCCGTATTTGTAATTGTAAATCATCTTGATTAATGCGTCTTTGTAATTAAAATCATCTTTAGACATCATTTTAGCTAATGCTACTTTTTGACCGTACTGTTCTTCTGTCATGGTTTTTATTTAAGTTATTATTGACGATTTTAATTCTCCATTGTGCATTTGGTCTAGTTTTATAACAACGATATTAATTTTATTTAACCAAAAACCAATATCATCGGACGTATCGATATTGTCATTTATTTCTATTAAATAAGATTTTAGCTCCACGATTAAGGCTTTTGATTTAATTATTACGTCTATATTCATATTTTTATTTATTTACATTTTAGTTTGTGGGACTCTTCCCGTTTGAATATCTTGTATTTCGTCATTCATATCCTTTATAATCTGTTTTTCTTCGGCGGTCAACGGCGTAAAAAGTGGCTGAGTCAATCGAAGTGTATTCATCTTCCCTAGCATTCGATAGATGTTTGTGAGTACGAATACAAAGTTTTTTGTAAGGCGATAGAGATACGTTCTTGTTTCTTTATCCGGAGCGTTTAGAGTTTTCTTCACTTTTATAATTTCCTCAAGCATCCCGTCCTTAATAAACCTATTTATCTTACCTGCTTTGTTTCCGGTCATTAGTACCATTACGTTTTCAAAACGTTCTCTTGTAAAAGGAATATTCGAATAAAAATAAAATCCTACCTCAAAATCTTCTTTACGAATAGCGTACTTTATGGCGTAGTAGTTTATTACAATTCCGTAATACCTCATAAAGTCGAACTCCCTAACAACCGGCTGAACTACAATAAACTTGTTTCTACTCGCTAATACATTTCGTTCACGACTTCTCTGCAAAACTCGTAACGGGTGCATTAAGGACAATTCCTTAATCTCATCGACTTCTTTTACTCTACGGCGAGAAGTTCTTTTTTCCCATTGCTCAATAGTTTCTCCATCGCGAACTTTCATGAACTCCACCATGGTACGCTTTTGATAAGGACTCATTCCTGGCTTTATCTTAGCGTTTAAAGAGAATGGCCCATATTTCTTTTTGGGTTCTTTTTTTCTACCAAACTTGGGTTGCTTCTTCATTCCAGGGAAACGCTTTTCTTCTTGTCTTTTCGGCATGGTTAATCTAATTTCGAAATCAAATTATCGTACAAATCTTCTGCGGATATAATTTCCTTTTCGTCGAATTTCCCAAACTCTATAAAAAAGCAATAGTGTTCAATTCGACAGAATCCGTCGTCGTCCTTGGGAAAATGAATTTGAAGTAAACTCATTATCGATTTTACAAGCAAATTATCATTGTAAGAGCATCGGCTTCCGGAACCAAACATCTCTTGTATTGCTTCTCCGTTCTTTCTATCCAAGTACATTTGTTGGCGTAAGTTCTCGATTACGGTGCAAAAAGTCTCTTTGTTTATCATGCTGCTGATTTATATTTTTTAATAATTCGATGACAAGTGGCTTCAATAGTTTTAGGCTCGTGATTCCATGATTCTACAATTTGCGACAAGGCTACTTTTTGTGGCAATTGTTGAAGAGAAATAAAGCTTACTAATTTCTCGTATTCCATAACAATACTTTGAGTATCTATTTCGCCGTTATTAAAAACAATATTGTAATCTCTTTCAGCCAATGGCGTAATCTCTTTAAGTAAAGCCTTAATTTTTACTTTTATGTTTTGTTTGTTATAATGGGTTCCTTGCAAAAGCTCTAGGTTTTCCATCATCATTTGCATTAGAATTACGGTCTCAAGAAGAGTAATTAAATTTTTTTGGTTTGGTGTCATTATCTTTTTAGTTGTTCTGAGAAAAACTTTACAGCCTCTTCTCTGTTATAATAAACTTGATTTCTACCTGTTTTTTTCTTTACAAGTGTTGATTTTCTGGCTATTTCCCAAGCCTTAAATTGATTTATGGAAAACATCTCCATTAGCTCTCTATTGGTAACATAAAGCACGTTGTCAAAGATTTCTTTTGGGATAGAGGATTCTAATATCATTTCTTGAAGTTGCTCTGTAAATCCTACTTGGTAATACATTTTCATATTTACAACTATAGGATACTCCCCTAGTTCCTCAAATAAATATCTAAGGTTTTTAAGCCCAATACCCAACTCTCTAGTAAGTTGTTTAGCAGAAACAAAATCTGTTAAATCTTGATTGTTGTTATTTCTAACTACTTGAAAACCTTCATTTTTTTTAACTTCTCGTTTGTTTACAGAAACGACAAACATCGTTATTGGGTTAAGGTTGGATTCCCAAAATGGGATATTTTTAGAATTCATTAGTTTTATTTTTTAGCTTTTAAAATTCTATCAATAAACATTGCTTTTTTAAGTATCAAATAGATGATATTATCGCCAAACTTCTCATTTACTGCATTCTCCGACGGAAGCTTGTCATTGTCCAAATCGTTTGTCATATCTTCTATGGATATTTCGTGCTTTAGAAGCATGCCGTCTAAAACTCTTTCACGCGTAATCTCTTTTTTTCTAGCACCAACCTCAAAGTTGTGGTAAGGATTATTATTTCTACGGTATTCTTTTCCTTTTACGATTAAAGTTTCTCTTATTTGCTTAAGAGTTTCGTCAACTACTTTTTCAAATTCTAATTCATCGTGCGTAGTCTCGTTTACTGTAGTTTCAACTTCTTCATCTTCATCTTCATCGTAAATCTCAGAAAGTGATATTCCTTGAAGGTATGTTAGATAGTGTTCTATGTTTGTCCAATCACCTTTTACGTTACTACAATACCCATAAAACATTTCTTCAGGGTCGTCATTAAACGTGTACGAATCTGTTCTTCTTACTTTCGGAAATGCTTTTTTCAATACTTTTCTAAGTAATTCAAAATCATGAGTATCGTCAAATATCGAGTGAGATTTCCTTGCTATTAATTCTGCTGCTTTATCAATTGTCATAAGTATCTATTTTTAGTTTAAAAAATTCCTTCCAGTCTTCAATAGTCCAAGTGCTTTTTCTTTTGTTCCACAAATCCGACTGTTGGTTTTTACGCAAAACTATCGCGACCTCAAGTATAGAGTGCTTAACACAATAGGAATCTGTTATTTTCTTATCTAGTCGTACTTGGTATTTAGTTTTGGCCATTTAAGTAGGGTATTGGGTTGCAAAAAATCAACGGCTTGGCATATTTTTCTATTCTAATAGATTTTATTGCCTTTTTTATATCGTAGAAGTCTTCATACACGTCAAGATTTATTCTACTGTTCATCCAATGTATTACTGTAGTATGGTGCATATTAACAAAACTCCCCATCTTAGCTAATGTAATATTTGGATTTTTTTTCTTTACAATCTCAAAGAAAACAGCTCTTGAATAAACATACTTTCGTTCCCTAGTTTTTAGCCTTATATCTACACCCGTCTCCTGTTTAATATCTTCGATAAAATTTACTATTTCTGAATCTGACATTCTTGCTTGGTTTTTATAGTTACTTTGGTTTCTTGCGATTTTGAATTTCTGAAAATCCATGAATCTAAATAATCCGTAAGCTCTTGAATAGCTCCTGCGTATTTTTTATTCTCTCGGTTAGAACGTATTGTATTTCGGTTTCCGGTAATACTCTCAGAGAGTTCGGCGTAGTTTATTAGCTTTTTAGCGTCCATTTAAAATAATTTAGGTAGTTGCTCACGAACTTTTGCGAATACAAAATGCTGTAAAGTCTTAAAGTTTATTGTAGGGTTTCTGTTCTCTTTAATAAAATTCCAGCATTCCTCTTTTACTATCTCATAATAAATAACATTTAAAAGTCTAGGGATTAATTTACTTGACCATCCATCTACACTTTCAATTTTATAAAATTCTTTTTCGCAGAAAGCCAAGGTGACATATTTTTCAGATATTTCTTCTTCAACCATTCTTTTACCTTCAATAGTTGATTTACCCATAACTTTAGCATGCTTTTCTTTAAACTCGCTTGTTACTATTTTCGCCCAAGTCTGTCGACCATATTTATTCTTGTAATCGTAGTTTTTCACAACAATACCTTCTCCATAACCTTTTCCATCTTCAATCAAGAAATCGTTCTTCATCATTTGATTCACTAATTGTTCGTAATTACTATTTTTAATTACTGCAATTGGCGGTATAAAATCAATTTCATGTTTTTCTAATAGTGGCTTATAAGCGTTATAATTAATATGATTTGCATCTTCAGATGAGTCGCACATAACATCAAACACGTAGAATTTTCTCCAAGCTGAATCTTTATAAGTCTTTAATGAATGTGGCACTAACCACTCTCCGTAAAGTCTATGAGTTGGGTTTTCTATTAAATAATTCAACAAATTATCTTGTTTTAAAACCCATCCGTAAAAACCTGCGTTATCGCTTTCTAACGATAGCTTTCTAGTTCTTGAACCTGCTTGTAATACTCCATTGGTAATCCAAACAGAAGCATTTGTACCATCTATTTTAGGAAAAATGAAGCATTCTCCTAATTCAATTTGTTCCACTTCAGTTGTTCCAAATCGCTCTAAATGTTGATATTTTCTAAACATATTTTCTGTTATTTTATTTATTAAAAAATGCTAAACTTTCTTAGCGGTCAGTCTTCCTGTGAATTAGGCGAGTTTATGAAAAAATAACCCTCGAAGTCGCCTTTTGACTCAAGCTTCACAAATACCTACGGCTCCGACAAGAGCAGATCATTTACCTTTGAGGGCTTGCTATGAATTTTATTCCTTTTACTTTTAAAAAAGCAATATGTTTTTCTTTTGTATCTAATAAATTACCTATTGGGTCTTTATACAGAAAAAACTGTTTATCGTATTTTAGAAACCTATGAGCTTTATTATGTTCCTCAATAGAAAGTTCAATTACATCTTTAGCACAATGAATATTGTAATTCCAATGATGTAAATGATTTCCTTTTATAACAGGACTTAAATGAGAAGACAAACTTTTTGCTTTATATTTTTCAGGATATTTAGCTTTATGCCTATTTATTATTTCTTTTTTCTTTTCTGGAGTAGGTTTATGTTTTTCTTTATATTCAAGTCTGTAATATTTATCCCTATGTCTTGCTCTTTCTTTTTCTAAACCTTCTGGAGTAGAGGTCAATATTTTTGTCCTTTCAAAGGTGTCTTTTTTAGTGCAAGTCTTACACTTACCTAAGAAGCCATCGCCCATTTGTTTGTGTTTATAAAAATCACTTACTAGCTTTTCCTCTAAACATTTGAAACATACTTTCGTTGTCATATTTGCTTTTTTAAAGTTCAAAACAAAGGTATGTTATTAAAATGGTAATATGAAATATTTCACATTAAAAAGGTAATTATTTCACTTTTTAAAATGGGAGCGTATCGGCCTCTTCTTCGTTTGCGTTTGTTTGATACGCATCAACCGCACTTTGATTCTGTGGAGCCGGAGTTTGCTTAGAAGTATCTTGTTTAAAAATTCGCCACCCTTGGATTGTATTAAAGTAAACTGTTTCTCCTTGAGCATTCGTCCATTCTCTTCCTTTTAGGTTGACATCAACTTTTACCAAATCTCCTACGTTAAAAATGTTTAATAAATCGCATTTATCTTGAACGAACTGCAATAAAATGTGCTGCGGATATTGCTCGTCGGTGGTAATAACAATATCTCTTTTTTTGAATCCTCCTGTTCCGACCTCTTTAGTCGTGTCAATCATTTTTATTTTTCCTAAAACTTCCATTGTATGTTTTTTTTTAAATTTATTTTTTTGGTTTTGTTATGTCATTAAAAAAATCGATGAAATCCATTGATGCTTTATTTACAGTTTCTTGGACCGCTTCGTCAATCTGAACTGTATTTTTAATATGCTCTCTTACTTTTACTTTAGCTTCAGTGATATTATCCGCTTCTACTTTGTATTTAAAGCTGATACCTTTTAAAATGCAGTTAAAATTGTATATCATAATGTTTGTTATTATATGCTTTTACGCTTGTTTTGTTTATCATATCATACGTTATATGCTGAAGCGTATAGTAAAAAATGTTAGCCTTTCCCACCGTTCGTACTAACTTGCAGATTAACACTTGAATTGTTCTGCTCCCGATGCCACGCCTTTCACACTTTCGGCTGCATTCCCTCAAAATTATAAGTGTTTTTTTGAGCCAGTATTTTAAAAAATATGTGTTATTCTTGCTATTTGCCCATTTTCTTTGCAATGCAAAAATCCTTCTACCGCTTTTGGTGCATGCTCGTAGCCATTTCTATGATGCCAACTATCTGTACCGCTTGGACTTCTTAAGCCCTCTACACAAACACTAAATACATCTTTACTCCATTTGTGA
>JAYSUZ010000338.1:0-2837 GCA_043718845.1 Cytophagales bacterium | reverse complement strand
CTTCCGCTCGAAACGTGATTTCGGCAAATGGTGCAAACGGAATCAACATTGTAAATTATTCTCTGAATACAGTTGTAAGAGCAAACTATGTTGGTGTTGGTTCAGATGGTATGACACCTCTAGGAAACTGGATGAATGGTGTGAACCTATCCGACTCTGCAAACCAAGCGATAATAGGCGGCTCGTTGGCGGCTGAATTGAACGTACTTTCCAGCAATGGACGCTCTGGTGTTGGAGATGGTGTAAGAGCTGAAAAGTCAAGCCGTCATCTTATTTTGGGAAACTATTGTGGGGTGGATGTTTCGGGAACACTAATTCGAGGAAATGCTTGGGCTGGTATTTCGTTGAACGAAGCAAATAAATGTACCGTAGGTGGTACAGGAGCATTCGAAGGAAATATTTGTGCTGGAAATCTGAATGAAGGCGTCTATTTTAGAAATGCGACCAACACCCTCTTTATTGGAAACTATATAAGTACGGATAAGACGGGTATGCTCTCTCTTGGAAACGAAGATTTTGGTATTAATATTCGTGCGGCAAGTATGAATAATATAATAGGTGGTTCTGCAGCCAATTTTAATACGATTGCTCATACCAATAATATTTTAGGCTCTGGCTCTGGTGTATTTGTTGAGGGCGCTTCACAGTATAATACCATTACGTTCAATAAAATCTATTGTAATGCAGGCTTAGGTATTGAATTAATTGGTACGGCCAATGAAAGTATTGCAAGACCAGTAATTTCTACTTCTACTACAAATCAAATTACGGGCACAGGTTCCATAGACGGCGATATTATTCATATTTATAGGAATAATACTACAGGTACCGGTTGTGATTGCGAAGGAGAGCAGTATATAGGATTAGCAACCGTTTCCTCCGGAGCTTGGACTTTTACTCATAATTTAGGCTTATCAGTAGCCGCAGCAGGAACACTTACCTCTACCGAAACTACAGCACTAGGAAGTACATCTCCATTTGCCAATTGTATCGTTCCGCTTCCTGTTAGTCTTTTAGCCTTCACGGCAAAAAAAATATCCGAAAGTGCTGCCATTTTAGAATGGAAAACAGGTTTTGAAATCAACAACGACTACTTCATAATCGAACGAAGTAGCGACGGCATAAATTTTGAATCTATAGGAGTAGTAAAAGGCGGTGGGACTTCAACGTACCTCCTCTCCTACTCTTTTGTAGACGAAAATCCATTTCCAGGCATAAATTATTACCTTCTAAAACAAGTTAATTTTGATGGTCAATCGGAAAAAAGTGTTATTAAAACAGTTGATTTTGGATTGGCAGCTTTAGCGCTAGTGTCTAACGGTACAGACTATTTCATAGTAGTAAACAGTTCATCAGAAATACCGCTAACCTATACGCTGATCTCTACAGAAGGTAAAGAAATAAGATCGGTAAGTATGGTAATGGGTGGAACTAAAAATAAAATAGCCTTAGACCTTTCTACTTTAGCTACAGCTGTATATTATATTAAAATCAATGCAGGCGAAAATTATATAGCAGAAAAAGTATTGGTGAAATAGATACTCTATAAATAACCGTTTCTATTGATAGGATCAAATAGAAACGGTTATTTATTCAACGCTTTTAAAATCAATTTATCCCTTCCATAAATATCTTTAAAAAAAGAAAGTTGATTTTTTTGATCGGCAAAACACGTCCAATACGTAATGATAACGGGGATTTTTGTTTTTAGAGCAATAGGTGTATTTTTTCCACTTTCTACAATTTCATTCAGCTGTTTAGTCGTTACTCCTTGGTCGGAAAGTAGAAGTCCTGCCAGATCCAATGGTTTTAATATTCTTATACAGCCATGACTAAACGCTCTAATATCTTTTTCGAAAAGAGCTTTAGAAGGAGTGTCGTGAAAGTATACCGCATAGGAATTGGGAAATAAAAACTTAACCTGCCCCAATGCATTTTCTATTCCTGGTTTTTGACGAATTACAAAAGGAAAATTAGTGGCAGAATAAGAAGAAAAATCGGTTACATGAACGACCGAATCTTTTCGAATTAATTCCATTTTATTACGTGAAAGATAGTTGGGATCGGTTTTTAATTTAGGTAAAATCTCATCTTTAGTAATCGAACTAGGTACTGTCCAATATGGGTTTAACTCTATCGTAGCCATTTTTGAATGAAAGACAGGCGTCTCTTTATTTGTCGAACCTACTACTACTTTTGTTTGATATACTTGTTTGTCGTTTTTATAAATACGTAATTTATATTCTGCAATATTTACTACGATATAATAATCGGGAAGTTTGTCTCTCATTTGCAACCATCTACATCTTTCCATATTTACACGAACTACATCTTGAAATTCTTTTAATGTAAAATTTAATCGTACAATAGTATTTTTATCAATTTTACCGTTTGGTGTTAATCCCACATGTTGTTGAAAATAGTTCAATGCTTCTGCTAAATTATCGTCAAAAAGCGTAGTTATAGAATCTTCATCACCAATACCTATGGACAACAAACGTTCTTTAATTTTAGGTATTATCCAAGAGGTATCTCCTCGTATAAGGTCTTTTCCTAAATAAGGAATTGAATGAGCGTCAAATGATTTATTTTGTTCAAGCGTATCAATCGTAAAAAGAGCGGACCGAAGAAGGCGGTACATAGGATACTGCGGTCGGAACGTTGAAAAAGAAGTGTCGAGGTCTTGTGTTAAAAAAGCTGAAAAATCCGCAGCAGAAATTGAAGACGTAGTATCTTTTTTATAATCCCAATCCACAAATATTTCTTCTGGATTTGTTTTCCCATAGCGGAGATGATTTAAATAGGTAAGGTAGTTTTTCGTAACAGCAAGTTCTAGT
>JAYSUZ010000337.1:0-6183 GCA_043718845.1 Cytophagales bacterium | reverse complement strand
ATTTTTACACCGTATTTTTTCAGTATTTCTTTTCCCTGATATTCGTGAATATTCATTTCTATAAAATTTAGGTGCTCTAAAAGTAAAAGATTTGATTGGTAATTTCAAGAAAAGATGATTTTTTTGAGAAAAAAACTGAATTTAGATGCCTGTATTTATATTTTTCAGGCAAACTATTAGAATTTAGCCAAATTTTAACCTAATTATGTACTACTTAAAATCTGGAACGCTGAAATTAGAATGCTTGAAGCAATAGATATATACAAATCTTACCCAAATGTAGAAGTTTTAAAAGGGGTGAGTCTTAAAATCGACAAGGGAGAAATTGTTTCAATAGTAGGTGCTTCAGGTGCTGGGAAAAGCACACTTCTGCAACTATTGGGCACTTTAGACAGTCCTGACAATGGCTCTATTGTTATAAATGGCGAAAATGTCAATAAAATGAGCAGTAAAAGCCTTTCCGAATTTAGGAACAACTACCTAGGCTTTATTTTCCAATTTCATAACTTATTGCCTGAATTTACGGCACTGGAGAATGTTTGTATCCCTGGTTATCTTGGCAAAAGGAATCCTGCAGAAGTAGAGAAAAAAGCTAAATATTTGATGGATTACTTAGGCATAAGCCATCGCATCAAGCACAAACCTTCGGAAATGTCGGGTGGAGAGCAGCAGCGTGCAGCGATAGCTAGAGCGTTGGTAAATGACCCTCTACTAATTTTTGCAGACGAACCCACCGGAAATCTCGACTCTCACAATGCAGAAGAAATGCATAAGTTATTCTTTCAACTTCGCAGAGAATTCAATCAAACATTCATCATTGTTACGCACAATGAAAAATTGGCTTCAGAAGCAGATCGGAAATTGGAAATGGTGGATGGGAGATTAGCCTGATACGTTAAAGTTCCTCCGAATAATTAACAGATGTTAGTTTATATTTATCTGAAGGCATTACAAGGATTATTCTATCTGGACTGTTTACATGCCAATTATAAAAACTGGAAACTGGAAATAAATAATACGATTTACCTTTTTCTTTTTTACTCTCGAAAACAAAACTTCCTAAATTTTTTGTAGTATTTTTAATGTCTACTGTTGCCAATTCATTGATTCCACCACCTTTATTATCAATTTCTAGAACCAACCAATTCCCTTTACCTTTTAGTATATTTTTCGGCAATGCTATACTAAAAATAGAGTCAGAGATATTTGTAATTTCATTCTGATCAATTTTTAGTTCATTTTTAATAAATTCCTCTTTTGTATTTCCAAGTAGGTAACAGAGCTTCCCTACGTTCATAGTTTTCTGTTTAAAAACAAAATTTGAATCTACAGGAAGTGTATCCATGCCAATCTCGATATCCTTACGGATCCAGAGGTAATGAGCATTCACTATTCCCCATGGTTTATAATGATTATAAATATGGTTAACAGTGTGATAATAGCGCAATGCATTCGGCACGCCATCAGTTCCATCCCACCATTGAATAGGATAATTTGAAAATACCACAAAAGGTACGTCAAAAGAGGCTAAATGGTGTATATTTTCCTTTTGCAAATAAGGTGAAACCGTATTTTGAATATACTGATTAAATACAGAAGGAACCTTACGTTGCAAATAATAATACAACATTGGAGTATTAGAAAAATCAATAAACGTAGAAGTATCATGGAATTTCTTGTCTACAATTTTTCTTATTTCCATAAACGCTCTGTTGCAAAATGCACTATCCATTTCAACTCTCGTTTTTTTAACAAGTAAATTCATTGGATCATGTCCTCTTTGAATAATAGCTTCAATTGCAGTTTCAATCGTATTTTTACTTCCTACATCATCATTATACCCTGTGAAAATAATTAATCCTGTAGCAATTCCGATAAAGAAACTATTTTTTGATTTTTGAATTAAAATAGAAACAATAAATAATGTCAAGATAAAAATAATAAAAGAGGAAAATGAATCGTTTGATTCCATTAAAGAATGACGTACTAGTCCGCGCTGTATATTAAATATATAATACAACAAGAAAAAAATAAGAACAACAGCAAAATGAGGTTTTTTTCGTTGTTGAATCCACGTTTGATTAAAATTTTTAAAATTAATTGCTAGAAATAACAAGATAGAAATCCCTACCAGAGGAAATAATTGATAGTGTAAATAATAATAGCGATCTTTCTGAGGTGCGATTTCAGGTAAACCATGTGCTATACTGCTTTTTACATAATCAAGAATTTGAGACAAGTTTCTACTTATATCAAAAGAAGAAAGACTATATATTAAAACAGTAAAAATAAACAAAACGCCCAAGGTGATTAACAAAGAAAAAAAAGACTCTTTCACAATTTTCCATTCTCTCTTATAAATAAAGAACCCAATAAGCATTAAGCCAACTGCAATGGTATTTGCTACTCCCACATCCATGCGCCAGATAATCAAAAAAACTGACCATCCAATAAGGTATAGAATAGTGCGAAAGGAATAGTTAGTAAACAACAAATGCAACAATCGAGCAGACAATAAGGGCATTATAAAATAACCAGGAATAAGAGTATTTAGATAAGGGAAAAATAGAATAACAACAACAGCAAACCAGCCTTTTCCTGTAATCCAAGTTAAAAAATAATACCATCCGATATAAATCAAAATAGTATCTAGAAATTGATAGGAAATAAATCCAAGGCTTGCATCATACCCATTTAACAAATGGTAAATGATACCATAATATTGTTCAGATAGCAAATGAGAGCTAAAGGCTTCAAATAAAGGAATTTCTCCGAAATTAAACAAACGCATCATTGCATTAGCCGGATTTGCCAATTCAAATAATTCTTTATTTTGACTCTGAAAAAAAGAATAGTTAATCACCAATGAGAAAGAAATAATAAATAAAGGATAAAAGCACTTGTCAAAGAAAATTTGTTCCGCGACTTTCTCTAGCCTTCGTCTGAAAGAATAACACACTCCAATACTTACTAAAAAAAAACAAACTTTCAGATAGGCAGGATTTATAACAAATGAAGTTCGAAAGTAAACTATTGAAAATAACTCATTTCCCAATAAATTTACTATTGGAATAAACATGATTAACAGTAGCGTTATTCTAAAAATAACAACATTTTTCTTTGATAGTTTCCAATAAGGAACTACCAAAAGGCAGAATATCCCAAAGATTACAATTCCAAATCCCAAATTTCCACTTACCAATAAAAAAGACCATGCATTTCTTAATATAAAAACAAGCATTAAAGAAACTAAAAGTAAAGCTACAACGCTATCTAGGTTAAAACTTTTATCCATACGGAAAAATAAATATATCCCAATCAACAGAAGCAGAAAGAAAATAAACAACAAATTTGCGTCTGTTCCAAAAAATGAAGGAATCAGCAATGTAGTGCCTAAAATTGATACAAAAGATAAAATAGTAATAATTCTTTCCTCTTGAAATTTACTTATATACCATTTTATAAATTTATAGACCCCTAGAAAGAATATACTAACAATGAAAATTTTATAATAAAAGATATTGATCCTGTTATTAATATCTACTCCCGCATAAGTAGCAATACTTATGATTCCTGAACGGGTATTTGATAAATTCATAAAGGAAGAAAATAAATATCTTATCCCTATTAAAAAAAATCCGAAAGACACAAAAAGAGAAATACTAAACGCTCCGATTGTTTTATGGGCTATTCCTTTTCTACTATTTATTTCACTTAAAAACATTAATTCCTATTTTATAATCCTAAATCTACGTAATTTAGAGTTATAATACCTATTTTGTCCGATAACAATTTATTGAAACATACAGCGCAAATACTAAAAAAATATTGGGGTTACGATACTTTCAGGCCTTTACAGGAAGAAATCATCAACGCTACATTAGCTCAGCACGATGTATTGGCGCTAATGCCTACGGGTGGAGGAAAGTCGCTGTGCTTTCAGGTACCTGCTATGTGTATGGAAGGAATTTG
Source organism: Cytophagales bacterium (assembly GCA_043718845.1). Classification (GTDB taxonomy): domain Bacteria; phylum Bacteroidota; class Bacteroidia; order Cytophagales; family Cytophagaceae; genus JANYCO01. The sequence continues at coordinate 2,211 of JAYSUZ010000337.1, read as the reverse complement.
TATTGTAATCACTCCACTCATAGCGCTTATGCGCGACCAAGTAGAACAACTAAAAAAAAGAAACATAAAAGCTATTGCGATTCATTCTGGATTAAACAATAGAGAAATAGATATCCTCCTTGATAATTGCGCCTACGACCCTTACGTTAAATTCCTGTACCTCTCTCCTGAACGTTTGAAATCTGACCTCCTTATCGAACGAATCAGGAAAATGAAAATATGCCTAGTAGCGGTAGACGAAGCGCATTGTATAGCCCAATGGGGCTATGATTTCAGACCTTCTTACCTTGAAATAACAGTATTTCGGGCATTACTCCCAACGATCCCTATTATAGCACTTACGGCATCTGCAACACCTGAGGTGAAAATTGATATTCAAGAAAAGCTAAAATTTAAAAATAGCAGAATTTTCGAAAAAAGTTTCGCAAGACCAAACCTTTCGTATTCCTGTTTTGATGAACAAGATAAAATAAAAAAACTTTTAGAAATTCTTGCCAAGGTTAAAGGCTCCTCCATAATTTATGTTCGGAGTAGAAAAAACACGAAAGATATTGCCGATTTTTTAAAAAAGAAAAATATAAGCGCTTCGGCCTACCATGCTGGTATGACTACAAGCGAGCGGAATAACATTCAAGATTTATGGATTCAAAATAAAACTCGTGTAATGGTCGCAACCAATGCATTTGGAATGGGAATAGACAAACCAGATGTAAGAACGGTAATCCATCTGGCTCCTCCTGAAAACTTAGAAGCCTATTATCAAGAAGCCGGTAGAGCTGGTAGAGATGAAAAAAAAGCATACTGTGTTTTACTCTATTCAACACAAGAATTAGAAGAACTGCACAACAGGATTGCTCAAAAATATCCCAGTATTGATTTTATTAAAAAAACCTATCAATCTTTAGCAAACTATTTCAAAATTGCAGTCGGAAGTAGTTTATTGGCTGCTTATGATTTTAACGAGGTAGCATTTTCAACCATTTACAAACTACCCAAAAAAGAAACTTTTTATGCCTTAAAAAGACTTGAATTAGAAGGATTTATTCAACTTAACGAAGGGTACCATAAACCGTCTAGATTAAATATTACCATTGACAATACCACTTTGTACAATTTCCAACTTAATCATCCTGAAATTGACAGATTTATCAAAGCCATATTACGTATTTATGGGGGCGAACTTTTTGAAACATTCATAGAAATTTCAGAACAACGAATTGCTGCTCAGGCAGAAATAAATACTTCGGAGGTGCGAAAAAAAATACATTATTTACAAAGTCTAAATTTATTTCATTACGAGCCTGCACACTCTTCCCCTCAAGTTGTTTTTACCACATTCCGGTACGATGCCGCCAAACTCCCTTTAAATAGCCAAGCGCTAAAAATTAGAAAAGAAAAAGAGATTGAAAAAGCTAATTTCATAGCACAATATGCATTACAAACTAGGCGCTGCAGAAGTTTAGTACTACAAGAATATTTTGGAGAACAATCAGATGTTGAATGTGGTTTATGTGATATCTGTCTCAAAAAGAAAAAAGAAACTACTACTTATACGGCTTCCGAACTTCAAAAAATTATATTAAAATTAGTTTCAGAAGGAATTGATACACTGGAAATCCTTATCGCAAAAAAAGAAATTGCCACAAAAGAAGTACTTACAAAAACAATTGAGCAGTTGGTAGACGAAGAATTACTCAAAATAGACAACTCAGGCAGAATATATATATCTTCGAAATAGTTCATAATAACGTCCTTTTTTATTAAATTTGTTCAATTAACTATAAATAAAACTACAGATGGATCAAAATTCCGGTCTTATATATCTTATCAAATTACTTATTTCAAAGAAAAAGCAGTTTATTATCCTTGCGGCAATAGCTGGAATTTCGGGAATTACAATAGCGTTCTTATTACCTGTTTACTATAAATCTACGTCTCTATTTTATCCTTATAGTCCTAAAGCATACGACCCAAGGTATATGTTTTCGGATGCTGGAGATATCGAATTATTTGGCTCTGGAGACGATGCTGATCGACTACTCACGATTGGAAATTCTAGTCTAATTGCTAATTACATAATAGAAAAATACAATTTAGTGGACCGTTATGATAGTGATAAAGATGACAAGTATTATTATATCAATACCACCGAAACTTTCAGGAAAAATTTTATTTTGGCTGAAGATGACCGAAGTGCAATCTCCGTAACGG
>JAYSUZ010000336.1:0-15347 GCA_043718845.1 Cytophagales bacterium | reverse complement strand
GTAGATTTTAATGCATTCAAAACAATACCTATGGTATATTTTGACACCGCTACTACTTTCGGACTGGTGCTAGAAGCTACTTTTCTTTCCGTTACTATTCCTGAAAGAATCAGCTTCCTAACGAGCGGATTTTCCCTCGTAGAAAAAGATTTAAATTCGATTGTTTTCATTTCAGTGTTTGTTTATATTCAATTTTTTTAAATAAAAGGTGCCATAGCGAGGTCTAACGTAGTTTCACTAGTCGATTTACATTACCGCCAACTATGGCACCCGCTCTTATTATTTTTTCACTATTTTCAAATACTCTGCAGGATTAGCAGGATCAAACATTGTTTTATCAAGTGTCAATGCAAATGGCTTCATATCGTCTGTAGGAATTGCGATATTCATTTCTTTTGCCACTTCTACATATAAATCTTGCATAATTAATTTATCTGCAATCATTTTATAATCGGGCACCGTTTTCAACATATCAAATCTTACATACTGCGCCATAAACCATATTCCATAAGACTTTCTTGGATAATTTACAGTACCATTTTTATGAAAATTCATATAGTCTTTATACACTTCTGTTCCTATTCCACATCCGATATCGTAAATACCTTTTATTCTATTTTCAATCACAGGTGCTGGAGCATTTACATATTTTGATTGACTAATAATTTGAGCAGACTGTGCACGGTTGGCGGGCTTATCTAACAGTCTACAGGCTTCAATTATTGCTTTCATTACATTTTTCAGATCTTCTTTATTGTTTTCTGCAAATGCTTTATTTACTACAAGCGCTTTTTCAGGGTGATCTTTCCAGATATCTTGAGACGTAATTTGAGTAAATCCTACATCTTGCGCCACAGCCAAACCATTCCATGGCTCGCCTACACAATAAGCATCCATATTACCTACTTTCATATTCGCAACCATCTGTGGAGGAGGAATTGTAATTTGTTTCACACTATTTTGTGCAACACCAGCAGTAGCCAACCAGTTTCTCATCCAGATATCATGCGTCCCTCCAGGGAATGTAGCCGCTACGGTAACCGTCTTACCTGTTTTTATTTTAGCCTCTACACTCGTTGCTATTTTATCCATTTTTTTATAACCCACTTTGCCACAAAATTCTTTGGATAAAGTAATCGCTTGTCCATTTGTATTCAAGATCATAGCAATCTTCATTTCCGTTCCGGCCTTCCCTCCTACACCTGTGTATACAGAGAACGGCATGCCGAACAAACAATGTGCTCCATCCAACTCTCCTGTAAGTATTTTATCGCGTATGTTTGCCCATGAAGCTTCTTTAGACAATTCTACTTCTATACCGTACTTCTTAAATAGTCCATATTCCTTTGCCATCACAAGTGGCGAACAGTCGGTGAGTGGAATAAAACCTAAACGTATTACCCTTGTTTTTCGCTCATTGGTAGACGAAGGAAATACGACCAATACAACCAGCAGCAGTATGCTAGCCATTACTTTATTTGCTAAATTTTTAAGTTTCATATCTATAGGTGTTTAACTAATTTGAACTAATTATTACTTTTCAAGACCTTCCATTTTATTGGATAATTCATCTAATTTTTTACTCATCTCATCTACTTTTCTAGAATGATCTCTTTTGAAAATAGTCAAGTCTGCCATTAAGTCTGGACGAATATTAACCATTACATATGCCCAATGTCCTACATTTCTTTTAGGCAATGTAGTTGTATTTGCTTGAGAAGGAGACCCTGTAGCTCCTGTATGCTTCAATGAATTTAAGGTATTCGTTCCAAACATGGCAGAGTAGCCCCCTTCAAAACTAATAGCAGGGGCTAGGTTCCAGTTTACTAAAAAATCAATTTCAGTTCCTAAATTTCTTTTCAGTACATCATTACTATCCGCATTTGTAGCCGCATTCGTAGTACGATTAGCTACTGTATTTTGTGCCCAGAACTCATGTATATCTAAACTCAAATTTACTTTTTCAATCAATTTGTATTTAAATTTCACAAATGCATTTACCAACCCTGGAGAAATCAATGAACTTGAACTATTTCCTAACCCTTTTGAATTAGGAGCATACGCACCATATCCATCTGCTACATAAAAATAATCCATAATTCCCCAAAATTTGTGCGGTGTGCCATATAATGGATCAAAAGCATGATTGTCGGCAGCGCCATCTTTTCTATATTGAGATTTTACAGTATTATTACCCGACATCAAATCAAATCCTGGACCTGCACTGAATTTTCTACTTACAAGTGCCATAGCGCTCGCACCATATGTATAAGCAGACAACTCATTTCCTTTACTTTCTTTACCTAATTGATAATATCCATAAATATTAAAATCAATTTTTCTTAACGCTTTTCCTGAAAGATTACCACCTAAAGTATGTCTAGAATAAACACTTATTTTTCCAGGTGATTTTGCAAAATCATCGTTGAAACTCAGAAACGATGCGTTACCCCATCCTAGATTTTTTCTTACATATAGGTAATAAAAAGCTTTATAATTTGGCGTTAGTCCATTGGTCCCTGTTACGGGGCCTGTAAAATTTACACTTGTATTTGTACCATCATATAAAGCAGATGACTTTGCTTCTCTATTTTGGTTGTAAGCACCACCTAAATCTACAAACCAGAATTTTTTATTCCATTTCAAAATTGCAGCATCATGCCTTCTTCCTTGTTGAAGCCAATCAAGATTCCCAAGAAGCCGTGCATCATCGTAGCCTATTTCTTGACGACCTATTTTCAACGAAAAGTTGTCGGCAAATTTTTGCCAGCTCGAATCACTAAACGTAATTTCTCCCCACGCTTCGTGTAAAGAAAGATTTTTACCATCCGCATTGGAAATGGTAGAAGCATCTTGACCCCAAACTCTCACATCTTGAATAGAAGTATAAAACTTCAATCGATCCATAGTATACCCAAACCCTAATCTTAATCGGTGATTGGTAAAAAAATTGGGTGTAGAATTTACTACGGGCAAAGTACCCTGACCTGCTCTTAATTCCGAACGGGTTCTATATTGGGCGGTCATGCTAAGCTGAGCATTCGCGGCCATTTGGAAGGTCAAAAGCATTATCAATGCTCCGAACGATTTGCATAAGTACCTGTTTTTCATTTTCTTTGTGTTGGGTTTAGGTAATAATAAACTTGTTTTAGTACCCCGTCGAACCTCGATCGTTTGGCGGGGATTTTTATTTTTAGGAAATAACCTCTGAGGTTTTTGGCTTGTCTATTTACTTCCTTATCCAAACGTAATAATTAAGTAGTATTACTCAAAATATTTATGAGCATTTTTTAAAAAATACTTCATTTTTTAACATGATTTATAAAAAATATTATGTTTTAGTAAATTATAGGCTTAAATTTTAACCTATTTTTATAAAATAAAGTAAAAAATATTAAAAATGATTGTATTTATATACTTTAAAACAAAAATGCATATTAATTAAAAATAGAGCTTTAAAAATATTAAAAATTTAAATATTGAGTATAAATACTCAATAAAACAGTCCTCTTACTAAAACTTATTCTCTGACTAAACGCTTTACTACCTTAAATTAAAGAAGATTTCATACCTTGTCTGTTAATAATTACTTAACAATTGAGATGAAAATTAACATTAAGGTTCCTGCATACATTCCCTATTTACTGACTCATTATAGCATAGGCATACTATTTTTCTTCCTTTTTAGAGTGCTCTTCTTTTTTACCATCACCAATCATTCCATTATTGAGACGAGCGACAGATCACTTATAAAACACGCTTTTCTTATAGGTATCCAATTCGACACCGTGATAATGGGCTATATACTAGCACTTCCTACCTTATTGCTAATCGTAGCTTCATTTATAAAGCGTAAAGAATGGCTCGTACTCTTATATAAATGGTCTACCTATTTTATTTTTACCTTACTTTTTAGTGCTTTTTTTATATGTTCGGTAGATATTCCTTATTTTAGATACAACTCGTCTCGCCTATCTGCCATTATTTTCAACTGGGCAAACAATGTTGGTATTGTATGCTCGATGATTATAGAAGAACCCAGTTACTTCATTTTTATTTTTGTATTCATTTTTATGTGTATCGCTTACCTGTATTCCGCTACTTTTATTTTAAAAAAAATAACTACCGCTACCACTTATTCGCCCAACCCTATAATCAAATTGCTTTGCTCTGTAGTCTCAGTACTACTTATCTTTATGGCTATGAGAGGGCGAATGGATAGTCCTATCATGATCAACCATTCTTTTTTTTGCAACAATTCTTTTTACAATCAACTGGGTTTAAATCCTGTATTTACACTCCTTAAAAGTTTAGATCAAAGCAGGCATCTTAATTTTATGGACGACCAAGTAGCGTTAACAAACGTGAAAAAATATTTAAACATTTCAGATACTAGCAACTTCAATTCTCCCATCGCAAGAGTATGCAGCTCGGATAAAATACCACTCAAACCAAATGTAGTACTCGTAATCATGGAAAGCATGTCGGCCGAGAAGATGGGGCATTTTGGAAATTCGCATCATTTAACTCCTTTTCTAGATAGCCTTGCCAACGTTTCCTATTGTTTTGAAAATATATACAGTGCTGGAAAACATACCTACAACGGTATCTTTTCTACACTATATTCCTATCCCGCTATACTGAGCCAGCACTTAATGAGTAACGTTGAACTAAAAAAATTCAGCGGATTTCCTGGTATATTAAAAAATGAAGGATACGAGACAATATACTTTACTACACATAGTGAAACGTTTGACAACGTTGGGGTATTTCTCCCTTCCAATCATTTCAACCAAGTTGTCTCTCAAAAAAATTACGACCAAACAAAAATTCATAGTTCTTTTGGTGTTCCGGATCATGTGCAGTTTGATTATGCCCTGACTAAATTGGATGCTCTAAACGAAAAAAAAGCTCCTTTTTTTGCAACGCTAATGACCGTAAGCGATCATGCTCCATTCCTTATTCCTAAAGGTATTCCATTTAAGCCTAACGCTAAAAATATAGAAGCACAAATCGTCGAATACAGCGATTGGTCACTCAATCGTTTTTTTACCAATGCTTCAAAAAAAGAGTGGTTTAAAAATACAATTTTTATTTTTATAGCCGATCATGGAGGCGTAGTTGGAAAAAACAATTATGACATTCCTCTCTCCTACCACCATTCGCCCTTATTACTATATTCAAGCGATACGTCTATTATTAAACCCAAAAGTTATAACACTATGGGCTGCCAAATAGATGTCTTTCCTACGGTAATGGGTTTGTTAAATATCAACTATGTAAATAATACATTAGGAATTAATTTACTAAGCGAAAAAAGACCTTATGCTTATTTTTCTGCAGACGATAAGATAGGATGCATCGACAATAATTTCGTATACATCTATTCGATAAATGGGAAAGAGTCGCTACACAAATATCGAACGGCCGATCCGGTAAACTATATCAAAGAATATCCAAACGAGTCGGCAGAAATGAAAAAATATGCCTTCTCTATGACTCAAAGTGCCAAGTGGCTTATCGCTACAAACAAAACCGAAATGGAAATGTTTCCTACTCCAATAATTAAGTAGTAGGAAACGTTTCCATAATTCTTTATTTCACGATTACTTTTTTATTTGTAAGTATGTGGTCACTGGAAGCTATGATTAAATAAATACCAGGTTCTAATTTATGGCCATGATCTAATAACTCTAATTCGTTAACGCCTTTATTAACAATGATTTTTTGATATACTGTTCGACCTAATGCGTCCAATAGTACCACGAGTACTTCTTCCGTACTATTTTCTAATTCAAGAAATACAGTACCATCTTCTGTTGGATTAGGATATACTCTTATTTCTCCGTTTATATTCATGCTGATAGAAGTAGAATACGTCACCGACCCATCGTTATCCACTAGTTTCAAACGATAGTAGGATTTACTACTTAAAGGCTCTTGGTCTATAGTAGAATAGGATTTAAGAGCACCACTTCCTTTTGGTACGATTGCTTCTATTGTTGAAAAAGACAATCCATCCGCACTACGTTGAACATCGTAACTACTCAAGCCAACTTCATTCGTTACCTGCCAATTTAATACTACGTTTTGATTTTCTATTTTTCCAGTAAAGCTTAACAAATCAACGGGTAGCGGATTTTCTATTCCTCCCGTTTTATCTGCAAGTGTAAACGGACTAAACGAACCGATTGATACCGCTGCAGTCACCGACCCTGTTGTTCCGAAAGGTGAAGCAGCGGAGTTGCCTAAATCATCCCAACTTGCTCCATTCCAGTGTGCTACAGCCAAATCCGTAGGGTCTACTACGGTACAGCTTAGCGTTTGGTCCCAACTTAATTTTACCAAGACACTAGAAGCACCTGCATCTCTAGAAATCATCCAATATTCGCAGGCACTTACATGGTCTATGCTTGCAGCATGCATTGTTTTATCGTACGTAGGGTCTGGATTTGAATTTACGTAATATGCGGTATAACTATCGGTCAATGCAACAGGCGCTGAAGCAATTCCGCAAGGTCTATATATAAAAAGAGTTCCTATTGGAAAATCGAATACATCGTTTCCTATTTTTCGAACTGTACCGTTGGCATGGCTTGTATTAGAGGCGGATACAGCAGTTGCGTTGTCTTGAAAAATCAACATATTCGGAGTTGTACAATCCACAATACCACTGGTAAATGTACAAGCTCCTTTAATACCTGCCGTTCCTTGAAGTAAAATTCCTGCTGCATTATTTACCGTTGTATTAAAAAAGTCGCTACCGTTGGACGTTACTTTTTGCTGTGCCGTTCCTACAAACGAAACATTACCCGCTCTTGAAGTGAACGTTCCTGCTGTATTTAGCCAGTGTCCTCGTAAGTCGATAGCGTAGTTAGTAGCAGACGCATCAAGCGTAGCACCCGCTGTAATTTTCAATGAATCTCTTACGTATATTGCACCAGCAAGGGTTTTGGTACTAGCATTGGAAAATTGAATACTACCGTAACTAGCACTTGTGTTTATAGCCGGTAATGATTTTATGGTTTGAGCAAGACCTGAATTATAATAAATTTTATTCGTAGCACTAATATTAAATACGGTGAAATTGAGTGGAAATTGAGTGGCAGTACCAGTAGTTCCTAATTCAACGACCGTTGTTGGGTCGAGTCTTAACGTCTGTCCGGCAGCTCCTGTTACTTGAAAGCCCATGTCTTTAAAATAGGCAAAGGAAAATACATATAATTGACGGGTTAAAGAAATAGCTCCGGTAGCTTGTTTTACTTTATATGGAAGAGCGTTGCCGTTTCCGAATTGTAAATTTCCATATACAGGCAAATGGGATATATTTTGAAGTGCCGCACGGTCTCTATAATCTACCGTACTTGTGGCATTGAGTGTTATATTTCCAGCGATATAATTTGTAGGGAATAATGTTGCCGATGCGGTATTGTTGTCTCCTAATTGTAAATTTGTCGAAGCTGCCATGGTCATTAAACCCGCAGCACTTCCTGTAATTTGCAATCCATTATCATTAAGATTTCCAATTGTTATAGTTAAATTTCTGTTGATGACCATAGCGGGTAATTGGATTGTTACGGTATTCGAATTTCCTGTTCCGTTAGCTTGTCTATTTACCGTGAAGTTATAAAAAGCACTTCCTCCTGAAAAGACATCCTGCGTACCGCCATTTGCTGTTTGTCCTCTAAATTCAACGGTACTGGTGCCACACGTAAAAAAACCGTTTGGTGTAGATACCGTCCAATCGTCTTCCAATTTTATGGTACCAGCAAGGCCGTCTAGTGTTCCATTTTTTATTGAAATATCTCCAGATGCATTACTTCGCACCTCTATATTATCTTGTAATTTCCAATTTGCTCCTATAAAATCAAATTCAATAGGGCCTACATAAAAATTATCCATTGAGGTTATGTTTCTATTTGCAGTACTATTCGGGGTGAACGAAACGAGGCCTTCAAATTGATTAGTTAGCGTAGTGGTTGCGGATAGTGAAACCGATCCAGCAATATAGTGTATGGCAATTGTATTGCCCGCAATACCTCCATCCCATAATGCTCCAGAACCTACGGCAGTATTCCATGTCATATCATTGCAATAGGAGGCCGTTAAATCCATATCTACCGTTTTATTGGTGGTATGTGTAAAGGAGTTTAAATCGAAAATAACATTGTCTACAATGCTTGGGATACAAGAATTTGAATTTGAAATATCGCCAGAGACAGGAGCCCAATTGGCACAATTACTCCAATTGTTATTTGTGCCCGTTCCGAGAGGTTGTGTTTTTGGATTAGCAGCCGTACCACCTACCCAGTAGTAAGTACTTCCTACTACAATGCCCACAAAGGTGATTCCTGTATTATTCCCTTGATTTATTCCATTTGTAAGGGTAAGATTGGAGGAAGTACAATTAATATCACTAATCATAAGTCCTGTTACATTTTGTGGTGCAGAGAATACTAGAGTAGCTTGTGTACCCCCTATTCTGCTGTTCAGCCAAGCCCAGTTACGGCAATTGATACTAGCCGAAAATGTACCCGTGATGGTAGTTGTAGAAGCAGTATTCAATTCTACTTGATCAAAGGAAGCCAACGATAAATTTCCAATAGTAACATTAGAAGTGGCGGTATTGAAGGTGATTCTATTCTCTGCATTACAATTAATAGAAGCGAACGTAAACGGAGTAGCGGCTCCATTTCCAATATTGATAATACTTTCAGAGCCTACATTAAAATTGCCGTTAAACGAAACCGTCTGCGCGCCATTAGTAAATAATACAACCGTTGAAAGACTGGCGATAGTAAAGGAACTATTAAATACCGTTATGTTATCCATTTGAAAATTTGTAATACTTCCATTTAAGTTGACTGCTCCTTGAAAACGGGCTTGGTCTCTAAAAAGCGTAGTGCCTGTAGAAGACCCAATGGTAAAATTATTTAAAAATTGTACAGCATTCCTTATATCAAATGCGGCCAAAGTACCCAATGTAACAGCTCGGGTAAAATCAGAAAATGCACCTCTTATGTTTAATGTAGTAGAATTTCCTAGCGTCACAGCTCCGTTGTATTGCGTTCGAGGCGAAGCGCCGTAAGCCGTAGCATTATTACTGCCGATACTAAGTGTAGTACTATTAGGCATCGTTATGGTTCCAAAAATTTTGAAGGTGGTAGTATTGGTTCCTCCATCTATACTCACAGTCCCTGTTCCTGCATTAGTTTTAGAAATGGTTTGAAAGGTAATGATGTTGGTAAATGCAACTCCTGTCGTTATTATAGTAGCATTGTTGTTGGATAAAACAGAAAATAATAAATTTGGTAGCGTCTTTGTAAAACTTCCTACTTGAATGGTGAGCGCCGCAGTAGTGGTAAAGGTAACAACAGATGCCACAGTGGTTATCAGAGAAAGATTTGCCGTATTTCCCGTTAAATCAAGACAAGTTCCAGCTCCTGTGATTGTAATCGTAGAGCCAGATAAATTTAACGTACGTAAAGGATCACCTATTGCATTGGCATCCAATGTTAAACAGGTTACAGACTGAGCATTTGTATTTACGGTTCCGGATAGTAATTGCAAATTATTCAGTACGGTTAAGGTATTATTAAAAAGTAAGGTACCAACACCTCCATATAATAGTTCCTCACATACCGCAGGCACATCAATTGTAGCAACTTCCAAAGCAGTAGAAAAAGAATTTGCATCAAATATAGTACTGTCTAAAGCAGTGGGCAAAGCCCCTGATCCTGGAATTCCTCCTGAAGCAATAGCCCAATGATTTGTGGCGTCCGACCAATTTCCAGTACCTCCCACCCAATAATATATAGCTGCATCCGAATGACTACTTCCAAAACAACTTATAAACAGCGTTATAAGTATAATTTGATATTTTTTAACGATTCTCTCTAGCATATTTCCCCTTTTATATATTCGGTAAATACGTAATATGATTATACGATGTTGCACACATGTATGGTTTTACGGCATATACTAACTATAAGCAACTCACTTATAGCATTTTTATATGAAATAAAATTTATCAACTACTTTAAATTAAATCATAAAGTGCTATAAAAGAAATAGATAAAAAATACTCGTCGCAATAATTACCTTAAATTCATTGTGAGAAATAAAATAATACCAGTATTTATACGTACCATAAAATAGTAAAAAAAGCAAAACAGAATAGTAATTATATACGTATAACTAGCAAAATAGAAGCCCATGAAAAAAAACTATTTATACGTATCGTTTACATTGTTAAGCGCTTTACTAGCCTTAACCTCTTTTATAAAAGGACCAGGACCTACCCTTCGGGAAAATAGTTTCATTATAAACGGTGATGGATTTCAGCATCAATTGGTAAAATTAGAAATAAAAGCTACGGAGTTCGTGAGTAATTATTATGGACGAGGCACCTACAATTACTTTCAAGAAATTCAAAATATGTCGGTAAAAATTTCTGGGGGAAATAATTTATCTTCTTCTTCGCCGATTACGGGCATTCAAATGGATTTTAATAACTTCAATGGTATAGGAGTATACACCATTGATTCAGCAGTATCTATTTCTCTATTCTTCAAGAAAGACACTCCAAGCAATGGCTATGACAATCAATATATGTTGGACAGCGATGGGATAATTACTATAAAAACGTACGAGCCTATCGGAGGACTTATAGAAGGTACGTTTTCAGGAAAATTCACGAAAGTGCTTTTTGATAAAACAACAGAAACGTATACCGATTCAGACATACTCGTGACGATTACAGAAGGTAAATTTTCAGTAATCCACAATCCTGATTATCATTGGGATGCACCTGTAAGTACAGGACATTCACCAGAAGGATACAACGATAAAAAGAAAAAAGGAAAGAAAACTAAATCATAGTTTTCTTTCCTTTTTTCTTTTTAAGACGAACGAAATTATTCTACCACTACAAATTCAACACAACGGTTTTTAAGGTCTACAATTTCGGGCGTTTCTATTTTACTGTTTGGGTTTTCTTTAAATGATTCGATTTGTAATCGATCTTTCGCTATCCCTTTCGCAATCATTAATTTATATACCGTCTCGGCACGCTCTTTAGAAAGCGCTTTATTGTAGGACAAGTTTCCAGAATAGTCTCCATACACTACAATTTTCATTTTAATATCGGGAAATTTCATCATCAATTCCACTACTTCTTGTACACGCATCATAGAATAATCGGTGAGAGAACCGGTCATATTCTGAACAAAATGCACTTTAGGATTCAACACTTCACCAGCAATAGGTTTGTACGCCATCATAGTTTCATAATTGGAAACATGCGTTATCGTTTTATTTTTTACTCTTCTTTTTTTACGTGTAGCCTTTTTAGTTTCACCAGCTCTATCCAATGTTCCATATTCATTTCGGTAATCGATAGCCATATTATTTACCTTTTGAAGCGGCATAAAACTAGTGTCTAAAATTTTCATTTCGGTTCGTCGGTTAAATTGACGACCTTCATCTGTTTCATTAGGAGCTACGGGCTTTGTTTCACCATATCCTTTTGCTACTAATCGTTCCTTAGTTATACCATTTTTAATCATGTATTTGACTACTGCAGCACCTCTTCGTTCAGACAATCGTTGGTTGTAACGATCATTGCCCTTACTATCTGTATGACCAGAAATTTCAACTTTAAAATCAGGATATTGCAATAAAAAATCTAATATTTTTTTCAAATCAGCATCTGAATCCTTTCTTAATAATGCTTTATCAAAATCGAAAAATATATTATTAAAAACCAGTACCGAACCTACTTTAAGTTGGTTTAAATAGAAATCTTTACGAAGTTCAAAAAATGGATTTTTTTTCGGCACTTTTATATCTTCTGTATGCGTGAGGTAACCATCAATTTCAATACTCACCGAATAATTCCCTCCATGTGGCAGCGTTAATACATACTTTCCGTTGGAAGAATTTGAATTAAATTTACCAATCGAAACGCCCGTTTCTTTGTCAATAATAGTAATCGAAGCACTCAAGTGTTTTTTTGTTTCCTTGTCAAATACTTTTCCCTTCATCACCAAAAGATTTGATTTTCCTTCTGGCCGGTGAATAATATAAATATCTTTTTCTCCATACGTATCGTCTCTCCAAGAAGAGAAATAGCCTTTGGTTCCGTCGGCAGACCATATGAAATAAATATCATCGTCTGCTGTATTAATAGGGTATCCCGCATTTTCGGGAGTACTCCAAGTAGTAGACGCTACATCGAAAACGGTCGTAAAAATATCATACCCTCCAATAGTACGATGCCCTTTTGAACTAAAAAATAAGGTTACATTGTCGGGATGAATATAGGGTGCATCTTCGTTAAATTCGGTATTGATTGTTGCGCCCATATTAATAGGTTCTGACCAAACGGTATCGCCCAAAAATTTTATCATATAAATATCTGTACCTCCAAAACCACCAGGCCGATCGCTTGTAAAGTAAATTGTTTTCTCGTCGGCAGAAATAGTAGCACTAGGTTCCCAGCCGGGAGAGTTTATTTTTTTATCCATCATTACGGGTTCCGACCATTTTGTACCTTCTAACCTGCTAATGTAAATATCGCCAGAACTGTTTTTTGAAGAATTGGAGCGGTATATAAATAATTTTTGCCCATCGGGAGAGAGCCCTATACAAGCATCGTGCAGTGAATTATTGATATGATTTCCCATATTTAGAGGACTCCCCCATTTTCCTGTATTGGAGTCTTTATGGGCAATGTATACATCTTCATAATAATGATTATCCAGCACATCTATTTTTCCTCCTGTAGTAGTGTTTCTTCGAGAAGTAAAGATAAGTACACTTTCATCCGCAGAAACCACGGGTACATAATCAGGATAAATAGTGTTTATATTAGCGCCAATATTCTCTATTACTAGGTAGAGAGAATCTTCCATAAGCTCTTTACCTGTTCTACACATTTGAATATAACGATCAATATGTTTTTCTGCAAAATGAATTTCACGCATATCTTGTGTATCATCTTCCTTCTCTATTATTGCAGTAGTATCGACTTTCCTTCTTTTGAATTTTTCATAATAATTTATTGCTTCGTCAAACTGATGAGCATAATGATAGGTCCTTGCCAGATAAATATCAAGCTCAGGATCTTCCATTTTCATACGTTTTGCTTTTTCAAAATAAGCGAGTGCTCTATTTTTGTAATGAGAATTATAATAACAAATACCTGTCCTATATTGGTACAAGGAATTTTCAGGAGCGATACTATCCAATTTTAAATACAAAGGCAATGCCGCTGCAAATTCTTCTACTTTAAAATAATTGGCCGCAATACGATCCATTTTTTTTACTTGAGCTGTCGAAATACTGACAATGAAAAAACTACTAATTAGTATGCTAAATAGTATACTAATTTTAATATATTTTTTTATCGGGTACAGAACTAAATGAAAGAATAGACGCATCGTGTTTTACTATAAATGAATTAAAATATTAGTTCATAATATAGTAAAATAGTTAGTATATTATGAATTTACAACTATATTTTATGCATTTATCGTAAAAATAGCCCTCTAAAAATCATTATAGCTTATCAATTCAATATTTTTGGCCTCCAGCAACTTTTGATAGCTTTTGGTTTTTAGATACTTAAATTCGGCTTGTCTATTTAAATACGATCCTTCTCGATTTGTAAAAGCAGGATGTACCATCATTTCTGTCACCCCTTTCACTTTCTTCAATGAAGTTTCAACGATACTATCATTCGCATCTTTCGCGATCGAAAAATCAGAAAGAAGACGTAAGGGAGATTTAAAATCAGCCACTAGATGGGCAGAAAAAAAATTGAATACTTTTATTACGGCTCTTCTTTTGTCTCTATAATCTGAGCTGTTAACATTTCTTATCTTTTCTATACCCGATTGCTTTAAGGCCTTTAGAATAGAAGCTCCAATAAACGGATAGATATGTAAATGCTGATGACTATCGGCATGTGAGATAGGGATACCAAACGATTTAAGATAATCAACTTGTGCCTTTATTTCAATATTAATATCAGCATTGTCAACTTTGCCTACTAAATATCGATTAAACAACTCCAAAGAAGAATAAAATAGTCCATCGGCATTTACAATACTCTTTATTAGTATAGGATCTGTAATAGGTTTTCCATCGATAAGGTTCAAATGGATCCCCTTCGATAAAGACGTCATCTTTTTTAATTCTAGTAATTCATCTTCCTTTACAAGGTTTGCCATTATGGTTGTAGAAGTAATGGCATTCCTGGAAGCCAATTCTAAAATAGCCTCGGTGGCAGCAGGATCCCACCCAAAATCATCGGCATTTATAATTAACCTAAGAGACATTTTTTTCTATAGAAAACGATTCTTCCTTCTTGATAAAAGCAGCCGTAAGTATTGGTGTTTGAATAAATTCTCTAATAGAATAAGGACTTTTATTGTCTTTCAAAAAATAGTTATAAACCCCTATTTCTGCTATGATGCCAAAGCTAAGAAATACAGCACCAATCAACATAAGAAACGCAGAAAATAAAAACTCGGCCATATAATTTTCTTTTATGTTTAGATTCGAAAATATAGACCCTCCAATCATATACGCACATCCAACGAGTCCTGCTATAAAAGTAAGCCCTCCTACTGTGCCAAAAAAACGAAACGGCTTATTGATATACGAGATGAAAAATTTTAAAAATATCAAATCAAGTATGACAAGGAAAATTTTAGAAAGGTGGTAATTACTTTTACCGTGTTTACGCGCTCTTATTTCTATAGGAAGTTCAATATAGCGCACTCCTTTTCTTACCACAAGCGCACCTAAAAACCGATGTGAATCACCAAGTAGATTTGTATTTTTCAATAGATAACTTCTATACGCTTTAAATGTAGCACCAAAATACTGAAGTTTTACGCCAGAAATTTTACATATTATAGAATGTGCAAGCGACGAAAGAAATGACTTAATAATACCGTCTGGCCTTTTTTCTTTAGCCCCTCCTACCATATCGTATCCTTCTTCTATCTTTTCAATAAAAGAAGGAATATAAGCGGGATTGTGCTGTAAATCGCCATCCATAGCCACTATTATTTTCCCTTTTGCTTTTTCAATACCTGCACGCAAAGCAATAGTCTGTCCATAATTCCCAGCAAGATCCACTCCTTTTAAATTCCTATAAAGAGCAGATAATGTTGTAATCACTTCCCAAGAACGATCTGTACTTCCGTCGTTGATAAGAATCAATTCATAAGCATAATTAGCATTCGTCATCACTTCATGCACCGACTCTACCAATTCACGAATACTGTCTTCCTCATTGTAAACAGGAGCTATAATAGATACTATTTTCTTTGTCA
>JAYSUZ010000335.1:0-2850 GCA_043718845.1 Cytophagales bacterium | reverse complement strand
GCTATATCTTGTTTTGCCCTAAGTGGTGGATTTACTTTATAGTTCGTATCAAAACTGGTGAGTACAGCTTCGTCTAAAATCAATTGATAAACGGCAATATCACAAGTCACGTTTAGCCCTTTTTTCTTTGCAGCTCTTATCAAATCCAACGAAGCGGGGCTTGATATATGAGCAAAATGTAGGCGTCCTCCTGTATATTCTAATATTTGTAAATCTCTTGCTACCATAAGTTCTTCTGCCAATTTTGGAAAGCCTCTTAGTCCAAGAGTCGTGCTTACCAAACTTTCATTCATTTGCGCTCCATGGGTAAGTAATTTATCTTCTGCATGGTTTATCACTAGTCCTTCAAATGTCTGCGTATATTGAAGTGCTTTTAGCATTACATCGGTATGCCATATTGGTTTATCTCCATCCGAAAAAGCTACGGCTCCAGCAGTATGCAAATCAATCATCTCTGTAAGTTCTTCGCCTTTGTTGCCAAGAGTTACGGAAGCTATAGGATATATTGTTACTATAGAATTTGCCGTGCGGCTACGGATATAAGAGACGGCATCCTTTGTTTGGATTGGAGGTTTTGTATTCGGCATCGATGCTATGGCCGTAAACCCCCCCGCAGCGGCGGAGCTACAAATGGAGTCTATATCTTCTTTGTGCTCGAAGCCGGGCTCTCCCATCGTTACCCGCATGTCGAACCAACCAATAGACACGCAAAGATTTTTTCCTTCTATTACTTTGTCTGCAATACATGCTCCTTCTTCCACAAAATGTATTGTACCATTTTCTACCAAAATATTTTTTACCTGTCCATTTAGAGGTGTGTTCAGGTCTATAATAGTTGCATTTTTAAGAAGTAATTTCATACCTAATTCGCTTTATATAGTTAGTAGTTGGCGTTTCTATTATTAAATTAAAGAAACCGTATCAGTAGTATTTCTATCAGTAAGAACAACAATGCTCCTAAAAGGAAATATTTCCAAAGAGGTCTGCCGATAGTATCTTGACTAAAGGAATCTGCAAACTGAGCACTGGATTCAAGTGTATAAATTTTAATATTTTTATGATTTACTGTAGCGTCCTTTAACTCCTCAGAAGTATAAAACTCCATCTTAGATTCCTTTCTACCATAATTAAGCGCAATTATTTTTTTTGTAACGCCATTCAATTTTAACTCATAAAAACCAGCCTTCATTTGTTCGGAAGGCAGCTCTATAATCAACTTCCCTGAAGTGCTCCATTGAGAAGGAATTATAGTAAAGCCATCGACCTCCAATGTATACATAGCATTTGGTTGTTTCGCCTCTTCCTTCAGTTCTATAGGAATCGTTTTTTCTTGGAACGAATACGCTAACCGTTCTGAAGAAGCAATACTATTAAACGCTATTTTATACATCATTGGTACAAAAATTGAATGACGATGAAAGTTCGTCACCCCTTCTTCTAAAGGTGTATTGGCAAGATAAATTAGTCCTTTGGAACTGCTTATTACCGTCAAGAAAATTTCTTTATTTTTGTAACTCAAAAGAGGTTCGCCCCTACTCCCCCATTGCACTATTGGATAAGCATAAGGCATTATCATTTGATTGTCTTTCTTTTCAAAGATAGAATTGAAAAAAGGATTTGAAAAATCAGGAGGTAACATTTCAAAAGCCTGTTTCTGACTTGTATCTGCCTTTACAAATAATGGATTTTGAAGGTTAAACGCTTGCGCAAAATCCTCATAGCTTTTAGAAATGGCATCGTTGCTTGGAAAAACAACTAAACTGCCTCCTTGTGCTACAAACTCTTTTAAAGGCTTTAGCAATGCGGAAGAAATATTTTTTATACCGTCTAAAACAATCAGATTAGAACTCGAAATTTTTGAATAATCAAAATCTCCAGAACGACTATTCGTGACTTCAAAAATACTTTCATTGGAATAAACCCCTGATGTATGTGTGCCTTCGTTGTCAAATAAATGTAGTATTTTGATTTTAGGCGCTACGTTGAGTGTGAAAAAATAGTCGTTATCAAATACTATTGGGTAATCTTCAAATCGGATAGATGCCCGTTTTTGTCCTTCTCCACTGCTATTGAAAATAAAAGAGGCGTATACCTTCGACTCTGGTTTTATATCTACCACAGCAGAGCTGACCTGTATATTGTCGATATACAATTTTAATAAGAACTCTCGAACCTCTTTCGTTCCACTATTTAATAAACTAACTTCCAGTGTATTATTTTCACCTGATTTTACAAGAGGATTGGACAACCAAACAGAATCAACCGATACGTTGGCTCTTTCTAAATTTTGGATAGGTACAAGGTGGTAGTTGAAGGTAGAATCAAACGGAAGTTTTGAAATATCGCCTAAGGTATTTTTCTGAAAATCTGAAAACCAAACGATGTGTTTATTTTCAGCATTTTGCCCTTCTAAATTCTGGTGCTGTCTTTTTAAAATAGTAGCCGCATCTCGATATAGGTTCGAATAATTTAGTTCTGAGATACGTTCAATCAGTTTATCTTTATTTCTAAAAAACTGATCTTTCCCCTCAAAATCATTGGTAAGGAAGCCATAGGAAGTAGTGCTAGGAAATAGAGTAGTAAGTTCTTGGATAGATTTCACCCCTATATCCATCGCCTTATCTTGCGACACTTCGTTTTGCATACTAAATGAATTGTCAAGATAAAGAGATACGAATGGTTTCCCTTTAATAGAACCGGCGTTTATACTTTTTAGAAACGGCTGGGCAAAAGTCACTACCAAGAATATCACGAAACAAACTCGAGCAAGCAAGATCAATATATGCTTTAATTTTAATTTATTAGAAGTACTTTGTTGTACTTGTTTTAAAAATTTAACGTTGGAGAATA
>JAYSUZ010000334.1:0-15444 GCA_043718845.1 Cytophagales bacterium | reverse complement strand
CAATTCTGAACGCTCCCCTTTTTGCAAAGTGATATGCGAATACAAAGGATGATCTTTTAAGCGATCAATGATATAAGACAAACCATTACTTTGTGAATCTAGATAAGGCGTATCAATTTGATAAATATCGCCCGTGAATACGATTTTCGTATTTTCTCCAGCACGTGATATAATTGTTTTCACTTCGTGTGGTGTTAGATTTTGCGCTTCATCTACAATAAAAAAGATGTTGGACAAACTTCGCCCTCTAATATAAGCAAGAGGCGTAATTACCAATTTTTCTTTGTTCACCATTTCCGTAATGCGCTGAAAATCTTGATCCGTTTCATGAAATTGGTTTTGAATAAATTTCAAGTTATCAAAAAGCGGTTCCATGTAAGGATTTAATTTTGATTTTATATCGCCAGGTAAATAACCAATATCTTTGTTACTCAAGGGAACTATTGGACGAGCTAAGTATATTTGTTTGAAATCTTTTCGTTGCTCCAAGGCTCCAGCCAAAGCCAACAAGGTCTTCCCTGTACCCGCCACACCTTGAATCGATACTAATTTAATTGCAGGATCTAATATAGCATCAATCGCAAATGTTTGTTCTGCGTTTCGAGGTTTTATACCATAAACAGGCTTCTTCTCTACATGCTCTATTCTATGTTCTGCCGAATTGTGATGCGCCAGTACTGAACTTTTAACACTTTTTAAAATATAATAATGGTTATTTAATAATTCCTCTTTCGGAATTGCAGACGTTTCACACCCTCCTTTTTCATAGATTTCATTTATCACTTCTGGCTTCATGTCTTCAATAACCGTGCTGCCTGTATATAAATTATCTACGTCCTTAATTTTACCTGTGGTATAATCTTCGGCAGGTACATTTAATGATTTTGCTTTGAGACGCAAGTTGATATCTTTTGTCACCAACACGACCTTAGCTTCAGGAAATTCAAATTGAAGACTAATTGCGGCATTTATAATTTTATGATCGGCCTTTCTGTCGTCAAAAATTTTCTCGGCATTTATTCCTCCAGCGCCATGCGTATTCATTACTACCTTCATATTCCCACTGCGTGGTCCATTAAGTGGGATCCATTCTTGCAATAGATTACTGCCGGAAATTCCATCTAAAAACCGAATAAATTCACGGGCTTCAAAATTTTTGATATCGTTGCCTTTTTTGAAGTTATCGAGCTCTTCCAACACCGTTATAGGAATGGCTACATCGTGCTCTTGAAAACAGTTGATGGAATTGTGGTCGTAAATAATTACAGATGTATCGAGTACAAAAATCTTTTTTTCTTTTTTCGTTTTAGCCATTTTGTCTTTGTTAAAAATTAAATGAACGATGGTAATTTATGATTAAAACGAATATATCAAAAGAATGTTGCTGTTTTTTAGTCCACAACCGAAAAAAAATTAGCGCATTCTAGAACGTTTTATCAGATAAGCAGATAGCACCTGATCAAACCCTTTATTTATATCTGCCTTTATGAAATCAATCTTGTATTGAGCACACTTCTCCGTCAGTTCATGGAGTAATTTAGCGTAGTTTTCCTTATAATAAACACGCACTTCGGATGGTTGTAGTTTTACGCTTTCACCATTCTCAATATCGATGAATTCATGAGGTCGATCATCAAAATTAAATTCGGCTTCAGTTGAAGCATCGGTAACATGAAAAAGTAAGACTTCGTGTTTATTGTGTTTCAAATGCTGTAATGCCTGAAATAACAAATCATTATCTTCATGACTATCAAACATATCACTAAAAACAACGATTAAAGACCGCTTATTCATTTTATCTGCAATCTTATGGATAACAGAAGCGACTGCCGTCTTTTTCTCTATTGGCGTATAGGCTAATACATTTTGCAACTGCAAAAATAGCGAATGAATATGTCCTGGAGTAGATTTAATGGGACTTTGAAATTTTATATCTTCATCAAAAGTTGTAATCCCAATGGCGTCTCTTTGCGATTGAAGTAAATAGGCAATACAGGCCGCAGCAAAAACGCTGAATGTTATTTTCCCTTTATTATCTGAAGGGTAAAACATGGACGAAGATATATCAATTAAGAGTTGACAGCGAAGGTTTGTTTCTTCTTCGTATCTTTTGGTAAATAATTTATCCGTCTTCCCATACACCTTCCAATCGATATGACGGGTACTATCGCCGGCATTGTACAACCGATGTTCTGCAAACTCTACCGAAAATCCATGGTAGGGAGATTTATGAAGCCCCGTAATAAAGCCTTCTACAAGTTGCTTGGCGAGCATCTCGATGTTTCCAAATTTCCTTATCTCGGCTAACTCTATTTTCAAACCCAAGTATTTATCTACACCTATTTATATACAACCACTTCGTCCGTAATAATTGTATTACTACTATTCGAAGCTCTATCAAATATTTTAACATCAAATCTTAAGGTATCTTTAGGTTTAATAGGAAATAGATGTTGAATAGATATTGACCTAGTTAAAACACCATCAATAGGTCCTACTACATTATCCGTAGAAAGCGAAGGGAATTGTCCATTGAATGACAATTTGAAATCTAAAAGTTCAAAGACACCATTTCTTTTGGCATATACATTCATAATATAATTAGAACCAGAAGAACTCGTATCATTATTGGCTATTCCCAAATCCCCATCACCGTCCTGAAAATGAATATTAACCGTAAGGCTGTCAATATAGCTCTGATTTAAATCATCGAAAATATTCCTTTTTATATCCGACTCAGTAAAATCTATTTTTTTTATTTCAGGTATTTTACTAAATTTTTGTTCTTTTTTACAAGAAACAAAAATAAATACGAGATAAAAAACCACAAAATAGGTAACTATACTTTTCAATGTTTTATATTTATATATTATACTTGAACGATGACCTTTAGAGAAAATTTCATACAGGAACTTTATAAAATTAACGAGAGTAATTTTAATATAAAAGCATTAGCTCTTTTTAATTATCAATATGCCCACAATCCATTTTACAACACGTATGCTAAGTTACTAAATAAAACACCAGAAAGTGTAAAAACGATCTACGATATCCCTTATTTACCTGTCAGTTTCTATAAAACCGAAAAAATAGTAACAGGAAGTAGCTTAGTTGACCGATGTTTCTATAGCAGTGGAACCACTGAAAAAAAACACCGTAGTAAGCACTATATCGTAGACTTGGCTCTTTACGAAAGTATTTTTACAGAAATTTTCGTCCAACAGTACGGGCCAATTTCTGATTATATAATTTTAGCGCTACTACCCTCCTATCAAGAAAATCAGGATTCATCACTTTTGTATATGGTAGACCATCTACTTAAAAAAACAACTTCTAAGCTTTCTGCTTTCATTTCTACCGATTATGACTTATTTATTAAGAATCTCCCTATTTACAAATCCAGCAAAAAGAAAATAATACTCATTGGTGTTGCTTATGCATTACTTGAGTTGGCAGAAAAACACCGACCCAACCTTTCCGATTTTATCATCATCGAAACAGGAGGAATGAAGGGCAAAAGAGCTGAAATGGTAAAAAATGAGCTGCACGACTATCTTAAAAATGCTTTCCAAGTGCCTCAGATCCATTCAGAGTACGGAATGACAGAATTACTTTCTCAAGCCTATTCCAAAGAAAACGGAATATTCGAGTGTCCGCCTTGGATGAAAGTGCTCACAAGACAAGTAAATGACCCGTTTGATATTAGAAAAGAAGGAAGAGGTGCGCTAAATATCATTGACTTAGCAAATATCGATTCTTGTGCCTTTATCGAAATCCAAGATTTGGCAACACTATATCCTGACGGTCGGTTTGAAATTTTAGGTCGTATGGATAATACCGAACAAAGAGGTTGCAATCTATTGTACGCTTGATTATATTGGATTAAAATTTATAAAACATGAAAAATATAGCAATGTTCCTTTTATTAGGTTCTCTTTTAAGTATCGCTTCTTGCAAAGCATCTAAAAAGTCCACCCCAAATTATGGCAGTATAAAGTCTGCCTCTTTATATAAGGGATAGGTAATAAGATTAAGGAAATAATAAAACACCTTCACCCTTACTATTCCCATATTGAACTATGTTAGGGCGACCAGCACAAAGCGTATTGCCTTTTCCTCCAATTTCAATTTGCACTAAACTATCGCTATAAATTTTAGCGTCTAGCATGGAATTATTAGTGAAGATACACCAACTGGTATGCATGTCTTGAGTATTTACCAAGGCGTTTTTAGCAGAACTCCCAGCCAGTTTAACACAGCTACCTTTCAATAAAATAGAGCTGTGATCGCCTGCAATGAAACCCAAAAAGATAGCATCGATAGAAAGTTCGGTATCGCCATAGGTAAGGTTGCTAATGCCGAGCGTATCGGTCTTAAGATGTTCAGCACCCGTAATTTTTCCATACCCTTGCTGAATAACTTCTTTCACTTGATCTACTCCCACATAAACAGTAATAGATTTATCATAACTTCTTACCCAATTACATTTATTAGAATTTGAGATATTTATACGATTGCCTTCTTGTTCAACTTTTATTTTGGGCAATACATTTCCACCTCCTTCTAGCATTATCTTACCTGCTGTGGACTGCAGCAATACCACATTAATATCATCTTCGACATAAAGAATAGAATAATTTTCAAAATAGCGACTTTCTAATTCAGTTTTACCGGTACTTTTCACACAGTCAAACGTCTTTTCTTTACTACACGAAGTATAGACAAAGAGACAGAAGAGACAATATAAACTTGGCAGAATATTTTTTATTTTCATAATCGCAGCCCTCCTCCCCACTCTATCCAGTCGGCTATACCGAGGTGCATTTTCATAGCCACACCTATAAATATTTTTTCTGAAAAATAATACTTAAGTCCTACCTTTTGGTAAAAAGGCTTATTGATGTGCGTAGGGTCGAAAACGTATACTCCCATCTGTGTTATCAAAGATAGACGATTTAAATAAAGCTCATGCCCTACTATAATAGCTGCCTGAGAACGATTGATAGCTATATTTCGGACAGCAATAGTATCCATTAGAATTTCGGATTTCTTTGAATGGTCGTAAGAAAAATCTAGCCCTACATTCAAGCCACTTTTATGATTCATTCTCCGTTCTGAATAAACATTCATCCCTCCTAACAAATATTTCGGTCCATTTACAGGATACACTTCTTTAAACCCGATAAAAGGTGAAATATGAAAATATGTTTTGCGTTGGTGTGCAACACTACTACTATCTCTTCTGTACTCATTCTCTACATTGGATAGATTAAAACCTACTCCAACATGAATAGTCGGTAAATTGATTCCAAAATTTGGCCTTTCCATTGCTCCATTGGAAATATGCATTAATCCCATTCCTGCATTTAGAAGCACCTTCGAACATAGTTGATAATTAAAATTCAACTGCCCATTCAAGGCGAAATTAATCCGCTGGGAAATAACATTGTTTTTGAAATTACTTTCTACATCGTACCGTTTTTCTACATAAGCCATTCCACCCCCCAACTTCCACTGCAAATTAGAACGCTTCGCTTTATATATATATTTCCCAGAATGAATGAGCAGTACCAAAGAATTTCCTACTGGTTTATTAGAATCAAAAATAAAATAAAATAAAGAATAACTCACTTGAGGATATTTATACTCCGTCTGCCAAGGTTTACCTCCTCTTGTCTGTTTGGATAAATTAATTTCTATTGCAGGGAAATGTTGATTAGATAGATGAGAAACTTCTTCTGAAAAATTCCATATAAACCCATAATGAAACTTTGAAGTAAGCGTATAGCCTGACTTAGTAGAACATTGCGCTTTCAATGAAAGTGTCGCAAATACCAATAAAAAGAGAATCAGAAGTCTCATAAATCCACAAAACACGAGTAAGTATCTTTTCGAAAGATAAATAAAAAAAGACAATTATTATATTCAGTACTTGAAGGAAGTATAGCCAGAATCCAACGAAGTATAAGGTGTGTCTAAAGCAGTATAATCAAGATAAATATTGACAAACGAGACTTTCAAAGACTTATAGGGAACTTTAATAGAACCATAACTACTTTTAATCGACTCATAGGGAATTGTACAAAGTGAAAAATCGGTGTATACCCCGTCATAGGGCTTTTCTATAGATTTATAAGGCACTTCAATAGACTTGAAAGGAATTAGGTTAAATCCCAAGTAATCGGCTTTAAATAAATTTATATTCTCCTCCACTTTATCACTGATTTAAACGGATTTACGGATTGCACTGATTTTATTTTTCTTTAACACCAACGCCCTTACTTAAACGAATTTAAGGATTTCGCTGAATTGCTTTTTCTATAACACCAAGTTAACGAACTATTTCAGTACTTCCTAGTTTATATAGCCTTATACGACAAAAACCTTTAACTAGTCTATTAATGACTCGTTAAAGGTTTTTATTTTTTTAATCTTCTAATCCTTAAATCCCGCAAATCATGGTCATTATTTGGCGAAACTTACGGCCCTCATTTCACGAATTACCGTTACTTTGATTTGACCTGGGTATTGCATATCGTTTTCTATTTTTTTGGAAATCTCGAAAGACAACATACCGGCTTTTTCATCGCTTACATTGTCTGCATCTACCAATACGCGCAACTCACGTCCTGCTTGTATGGCGTAACATTTTGTAACGCCGTCAAAAGACATGGCCAGTATTTCCAAATCTTTCAATCGCTTAATGTACGATTCCATCACTTCACGTCTTGCTCCTGGCCTAGCGCCAGAAATGGAGTCGCAAATTTGTATGATTGGAGAGATCATGTACGTCATTTCTATCTCGTCGTGGTGCGCACCGATAGCATTACAAATTTCAGGTGTTTCTTTGTATTTTTTCGCCAGTTCCATACCCAACAATGCGTGTGGTAATTCTGGTTCGTCGGGAGAAACTTTCCCTATATCATGGAGCAGTCCAGCGCGTTTTGCTACTTTCGCATTTAAGCCCAATTCAGATGCCATCGTAGCACAAAGATTGGCTACTTCTCTGGAGTGTTGAAGCAAATTTTGTCCGTAAGAAGAACGGAAACGCATCCTTCCTACCATTTTAATAAGCTCTGGGTGCAGACCGTGTATACCTAAGTCTATCACCGTTTTTTCGCCTATTTCAATTATTTCTTCGTCTATGTTTTTGAACGTCTTCGCAACGATTTCCTCAATACGTGCTGGGTGGATACGTCCGTCTTGAACCAAGCGGTGCAACGAAAGACGTGCCACTTCTCTACGTACGGGATCGAAACCTGAAATAATAATCGCCTCTGGGGTGTCGTCTACAATTATTTCTACCCCTGTAGCAGCTTCCAGCGCACGAATATTTCGACCTTCACGTCCAATTATTTTCCCTTTGATATCGTCGTTCTCAATGTTGAAAATAGAAACACAATTCTCTACTGCATGTTCAGTAGCTGTTCTTTGTAAGGTTTCAATTACTACCTTTTTCGCATCTTTGGTAGCCGTCATTTTGGCTTCTTCTACGATATCTTTGATGTGTGCAGAAGCTTTAGAGCGGGCCTCTTCTTTAAGCGCTTCAATAAGTTGGTTTTTGGCTTCTTCTGCAGAAAGATTGGCAATTTTTTCTAGTTGGGAAACTTGAGAAAGTCTTAATTTCTCCGTTTCTTCTTTTCTTTTTCCTACAATTTCTATCTGAGCCGTAAGATTTTCTTTGATACTGTCCAATTCAGCTTCTTTGCGGGTATTTTGCTCTATTTGTTTGGTCAAAGATTGCTCTCTTTGTTTTATCTTATTCTCATTTTGAATAATGATATTTTTCTTTTTGTTAACTTCTTCTTCAAAATCCGCTTTCAGTTTTAGGTACTTTTCTTTGGCTTCAAGGATTTTTTCATTCCTTACCGTTTCCCCTTTCAATTCGGCTTCTTTGATGATCAACTTAACTCTTCCTTCGGCTTCTTCCTCTGTTTTTTTAGAAGATTTTTGGAACAATGATTTTCCAATAAGCACCCCTACAACTACTCCGGCTATACCGGCTAATACAATAAATAATATGCTTTCCATTTATCTGTTCGGTTAAAGTATAACTTAAACAGCAGAACGGCATGACAAATGTGTCGAAAAAAAGTGAATGAAATCAGTCAGATAAAGCAGAGGAAACCAGCGTATCTAGTTCTGCAATTTTTGATAGCAAAACCGTTTCAGAGGTACTATGTTGTTCCTGTTCAGAGGCATTTACTTTTTCTACAGCCCCATCAAAAGCTACCATTGCGAGTAGGTCTTGTTTATCTTCTACGCCAAATTGCTCTTTAAACGTTTTTATTTTTTCGCTTAGTTGCTTTCCGGCAAGTCTAACTTTGTCTTGGTCGTCAGTACTAACCCTCATTGGGTAGTCTCTGTCTACAATCCTGATTTTTATAGATAATTCTCCCATTGGGGATACTTTTATCGGTTTTTATTAGTCACTTAACTGCGATATACACTTGTCAATTTCCCTGATGTACTCGTTTATCCTGAGTTTCAACTCATTCTTTTTCGTACTATCCTCTCCTGTTGACTCTACAATCTTACTATTTTTTTCTTGATTTTGAAAGTTTTTTAACGCTTCTTCTTGTATTTCTATTTTCCCACGCAATTCTTCATTTTTCATTTTAGAGGCTTCCAACTGAATTTTCAAGGATTCTCGTTCTAAAACATGGGTATCATTATTGGTCAACTCCCCATTTACAAACTCAACTTGCTGTTCATAAGCATCTTCCATTTCTTTGTTTTTTGTGGAAAGATTTTCATTGGCTTCATTCAAGCGGTCGTATTCGGAAATGAGGGCATCGCTTTTATGTTGTACTTCTTTGATATGCTCTTGAACTTTATTTAGGGCTTCCATAAGTCCTTTGTTTTCCGTTTTCAGGAAATCCAGTTCTTCCTCCAACTCCTCTTTTTCAAAACCTGTATCCGATCTTTTGGTGTTAAGATTTTGAATTTCATCTTCTAAATTCTGTAAATTCATAGCCAAGTTCTTATTCTCTTCCATAGAGGAAATAAGTTCTCTTTTCAAATCCTGGTGCTCGGCAACCAGTTTTTTAACTTTACCCTCCACTACTTCGAGGTACGACAAAACATTTGAATTATCCATAAATTTAATATTACAACCAAATATAAGGGTTTTGTGGGAAATAGGCAAAAAATGTATGATCCGTTAAACCTCTCAATTAAGTGACTGCGTTGAATAAATATTTCACTTCATTAATTTTAGTAGTTATCTGATATTTTGTATATTTGGAATGAATAGTTTTTATCTATAATGAAACAATATACCATATCAATACCTGAAGACAAGGTTAGCCTATTTCAAGAGTTATCAAAAGCCCTTGGATTTAACTTTGCTGAAACCTCAAATGATGTTCCTGAATGGCATAAAGAGGTTATTGACCAAAGATTAATAGCTTTTGAAAAAGACACTTCTAAAGTATTGCCTTGGGAAGAGGTAAAGAAAAATATACTTGACAGGCTCAAATGAATTTAAACATAATTGCCGAAGCACAAGACGACATTGCCGTTGCGGCGTTATGGTATGAAAATGAACGAAAAGGTTTAGGGGAAGGCTTTATCAATGCTGTAGAAAAATCATTACGCTCAATTACTAAAACGCCTTTATTATATCCTGTCAAAAGACAAGGATGCAGGGCTGCTCTTCTTAAAAAGTTTCCTTTCGTTATTTATTATAAAATCTTCCCCGATTCTATAATTATTGTCACCGTATTGCATACAGCCAAAAGTCCTGAATCTTGGATAGATAGGATTTCTTAACACAATCTGTGAGACGGAAATTTATTAAATTGCCTAAATTAATAAATAGGATATTAAAATTTTTATTAGCGTTTTTCAAAAAAAGAAGAGCAAAAATCCGGAATTAATTCAGAAAGTACCAACATTGAAATTAAATAGTGAAGTGATTTCAAATTGAAACTACCCTCTAATAATATTACAAACTGAATTTCAGAAAATTAACTTTAAATGCGGAGAATAGGACTATTAATCTCCGCAAAAAATGCGGAGATTAATAGTAGAAATGCGGAGAATAAAAAGTACATTTACCGCATAGTATGCGGAGAATAGGAACTTATATACACCAACACAAGGACTGGCCCAGTTTTCACTGGGATGCAGAAAAACTTGCAGCCTCCCTTGGAACAGTGCGCAGCAACCAAGGCAAACTCATGGGAAAAATGGAAAGCCTTGGATTTTCCCTTAGAGCAGATGCCGTATTGGCCAATTTGACAATGGAGGTGTTGAAATCTACGGAAATAGAAGGCGAATTTTTAAATACCGAGCAAGTACGTTCTTCTGTTGCAAGACGTTTGGGTATGGAAATAGCAGGCCTTATACCTTCCGATAAAGGGGTAGATGGCGTAGTAGAAATGGTGCTTGATGCTACCTCAAATTTCAAAAAACCACTTACCACCGAACGCTTATTCAAATGGCATACGGCTCTATTTCCAGAAAGAAGAAGTGGAAGGTATAAAATTACAATAGGCGACTGGTGCAAAGATGAAACAGGGCCTATGCAAGTAGTATCAGGCGCTATGGGAAAAGAGCGCGTACATTTTCAAGCACCCGACGCAGCAAAAATACAAGGAGAAATGAACGCTTTCCTTGAGTGGTTCAACAAAGAAGATCGACTAGACCCTGTGCTAAAAGCAGGTATAGCCCATCTTTGGTTTATAACCATTCATCCGTTTGAAGATGGGAATGGACGAATAGCGCGCGCTATAGCGGATTTGATGTTGGCAAGAGGCGATGAAGCTAAGCAGCGGTTTTACAGCATGTCGGCACAAATAAGGGTAGAGCGTACGAAGTATTATGCCTTACTAGAAAAAACGCAAAAAGGAAATTTGGACGCTACAGAATGGCTAGAATGGTTTTTAAATTGTTTGAAAGCCTCTGTAAACGCAGCCGATACCATACTCGTATCGGTAATGACAAAAGCCAATTTCTGGAAAAACCATTCTTACACTCCGCTCAACGAACGTCAGCGTAAAATGGTCAATAAGATACTTGACGGATTGGATGGAAAACTCAGCTCTTCTAAATGGGCAAAGATGGCAAAATGCTCTCCTGATACCGCCCTTCGTGACATACAGGATTTGATAGCCAAACAAGTACTGGTAAAAGAACTTGCAGGAGGCCGAAGTACAAACTACGAATTAAATTCGAAACCTGCGGTGCGCAAATCCGACCAATAGTCGGGATAGGATTTGGCTACTTCTTCTTGGCCTTCTATGATAACGTCTCCGAGCAATGCTAAAGGTGCAAAAGCCATCGCCATGCGGTGGTCTTTGTAGGTAGCGACCGTCTGACCATTTACAGAAAACGCTGAACTCACTACTTTATATTTTTCATTTGGAATTAATTCGATCAGATCTCCTCCAAATTTTTTGAGTTCGTTTTGGATAGCCGTAATACGATCGGTTTCTTTTATCCGAAGGCTTTCTAATCCTGTCATAGTGCATTCAATTCCTTTGGCTGCGCATACTACTGCTACCGTTTGTGCCAAATCGGGACAATGGGTAAAGTCCCATTCGAATGATTTTACGCTAGCGGATTTTTCAAGTACAAGTCCTGTTTCGGTAAACGTAGATTTTACTCCAAATTTTTCAGCGATTGCTACAATTACACTATCGCCTTGCAGCGAATCGGCTTTGTACCCACGAATTTCTAGTTTTGTTTCTGTCGCCAAAGCGGCGATACTAAACCAATAGCTTGCTCCAGACCAGTCGGATTCTACCGAATAGGTAAATGGAATATAATTTTGAGGGATTATTTCAATGGTATTTTTAGTCCAGTCGGCTTTTGCGGTTACGCCAAAAATTTTCATTAGTGCCAACGTCATTTCAATATAAGGCTTGGATCCCACTTTTCCTTCTAGCTCCAGTACCATTCCTTTAGGCAACGTAGGCGCTACCATCAGCAATGCGGTGATGTACTGACTACTAACATCACCACGGATTTTTAGGTGATTGGTTTTTATATTATTTTTATCAAATTTCTTAATCGCCAAAGGAGGATATCCTTCTTTGTTTTTATAGTCGACACTGCAACCTAGTTCACGAAGCGCTTCTACAAGTAATTTGATTGGACGCTCGCACATACGCTCTGTGCCTGTCATCTCTGCTTCACGTCCGCTTACGGCGCAAAATGCAGTAAGAAAGCGCATGGTAGTACCCGCATCAATTACATCTAATAAGTAGTCGCCAGATTTCAACAAACGAATCATGGTTTGTGTATCTCTTGCGTTGGAAAGATTTTGCAAATCACATTTCCCACCGGTAAGTGCGTCTATAATTAAGACACGATTACTCTCGCTTTTAGAGGACGGTGGTGTGATGATACAGGCTACTTTTCCTGTATGTTTTTTGATATAAAGGTTTGACGACATTGCTTCCATAATTCAGGGGGCAAATATAAGGCAAAAAAAAGATTCGCATAGGGAAATTATGCGAATCTTTAAAATTCAGGAAAACACTGAAAACTAAGCCTTGGCAGTAACGTTAGTCCTTGCTTTAGCATTCCATTGTTTTGAAAAAGTTAAGGTTTATTAGTGCTTAAAAGTAATTAATAGTTAGGTAATTAGCTACACTAAATAATGAAAAATAAGGAATATTATGCCTATTTCACGAACTTAATACCGTAATTTCCTATTTTGTACCACAAATGAAAAAAGACCACCAAAATTTCTTCCACGATGTATTTGAAGTCGTAAAACTGATTCCCAAAGGAAAAGTGACTACTTATGGTGCTATCGGGGAGTATTTGGGATTAAAGTCTTCGGCAAGAATGGTAGGCTGGGCCATGAATGCTTCGCATGCGGAAAAAGGAGTTCCTGCCCATCGCGTAGTAAATGCGAAAGGATTACTTACCGGAAAACATCATTTCGCATCACCTACTCAGATGGAAGAACTATTAAAAAAAGAAGGGATAGACGTGAAGAATGATGCGGTAGTAGAATTTCGAAAACGGCTTTGGCTTCCAAAAGAGGAGTTGTTATAAAGGTAATTCATTTAGTAGTTTCCAAAGCAGTAAAATTAAAACTCCGCCCCTCTAATCTCTAATCTCTAATCCCATTAATCCTTCAATCCGTTTAATCCGCGGCAAGAGATCGCCCATAACCCCACAAAGCTAAACACTGCATTCACAATAATAATTTCAAAACTAAATTGATAGCCGTTGAACCATTCTTTAGCATTCGAACCAATCACATAAGTGAGCACAGGAGCGAGAATACAAATAAACGGAACAAACTTGTCTTTTAATTTCCTTTTGGTGTATAACCCGAATGCGTATAAGCCAACGAGCGGGCCGTAGGTATATCCGGCCATCTTCAGTACTATATCAATAAGCGAGCGTTCGTTAATTTCTTTGGCAATTATTATTATTATAAAAAAAGAAAGTGACATTCCGATATGGACATAAAATTTTTGTTTTTGTTTTACCGCTTCTTCTTTGTCTTTGAAATTAAGAAAATCAATACAAAAAGAAGTAGTGAGTGCAGCCAAAGCAGAGTCTGCACTGGCATAAGAAGAAGCGATGATTCCAAGTAAAAAGAAAATCCCTGCAAATGTACCGAATTCATTCAAGGCTAAAACGGGAAAAAGGTCGTCTTTAGAAACTGGGATAGGCAGACCTTTGGCTTCGGAATACATATACAACAATGCACCCAATACGAGAAAAAGCATATTCACGATAACCATAATGATGGTAAACCAAAACATATTTTTCTGTGCTTCGCCTATGTTTTTACAGGTAAGATTTTTTTGCATCAAATCTTGGTCAAGACCAGTCATAGCAATAGCTATAAATGCACCTCCAAAAAAATATTTCGGGAAAAATAAGCTGCTTTTATAATCGTCAAAATAAAATATTCGAGAAAATTTACTGTCGTACACTTGACCTAACATATCAAAAAACGACAACTCAAGGCGGCTAGAGATGAGCAGTACACAAATAATAACCGAAGATATAAGGAAGATCGTTTGAAAGGAATCTGTCCAAATAATAGTTTTCACACCACCTCTATACGTATAAATCCAAATCAACGCTATCGTAATGGCGACGGTAACCCAGAAGGGCATACCCCAACTTTTAAATAAAAAAAGATGCAATACCGAAGAGGCGAGGAATAAGCGAAGCGAGGAGCCAAGGGTTCTAGAAAGTAGAAAAATAAACGCCCCTGTTTTGTAAGACCAAAACCCAAAACGCTGTTCGAGGTAGGTATAAATCGAAACGAGATTTAGTTTGTAATACATCGGCATAAGTATCGTACCGATAACCCAGTAACCAACGATATAGCCTAAAATAACTTGATAATAGCCAAACCCGTCTTGGCCTACTTTTCCAGGAACAGAAATAAACGTAAGTCCAGAAATGGAGGTCCCAATCATTCCAAAGGCAACCAAATACCAAGGCGACTGTTTGTTTCCACTAAAAAAGGCGTCAGAACCTGCATTTTTAGAGGTTAAGTAGGCAATCAGTATTAAAACACTGAAATAAACAACAAGAATACTGATAATCAGCGTTTGGGACATATCTATTTAGAAACTAGTAAGTCCTGCAATATACAAAAATGTTGTTATTTGGCGATTTTTCCACAAAAAGATATCGCTACGTATTTTTCCTAGAAGAGTTGATCGTTTTTTGAGTTATTTTTATTAAATTTGTTTACACTTAAATTGGAGGGAAAGGATATGAACAATACATACAAGGTAAATCCATTTGAAGAAGAAGATGTAGCACTTCTAGAAGAAGTACAAACGTCCGAAATGTCTGACTTAATTGTTTACAACGACGACGTAAACACCTTTGAACACGTGATCAGTACGCTTATAAAAGTATGTGAACACAGCCCAGAGCAGGCAGAACAATGCAGTTTGATTATTCATTATAAAGGAAAATGTGCTGTAAAAAAAGGTTCTTTTGAAGCGTTAAAACCAATGCGCCAAGGACTTTGCGATAAGGGAATTTCTGCTGAAATCGTATAATTCATTCTAACTATAAGTGCGTCGATTTAGAGTAGCAACTTAACTATTCGGCGTCCTACCACTACCCTCACTGCATTCGAATGATATTCCCTTCCAAACTAATAGAAGAAGCCGTAAACGAAGTATCGAAACTTCCTGGAATAGGAAAAAAAACGGCGCTACGGTTAGTGCTTCATCTCCTAAAAGAAGATACCACTACTACCCTAAACCTTTCTGAAGCCCTCACCAATGCAAGGCAAAATATAGTGTATTGCAAGACCTGCCATACTATTTCAGATACGGAAGAATGCGCTATTTGCACGAGTCATAGAAGAGAAAAATCTCAAGTATGTATTGTGGAAGATATTCGTGATGTGATCGCGATTGAAAATACCAATCAATTTTATGGCGTTTATCATGTTTTGGGTGGAATAATTTCGCCTATGGAAAGAATTGGCCCCTC
>JAYSUZ010000333.1:0-2853 GCA_043718845.1 Cytophagales bacterium | reverse complement strand
ATTAGACCCAAAGATACGATATAATTTTTTATACATCATATAACTTTTTCGCCTTCGCCTTGATCTCGTCCATCAGGTCTTGGTCGTTTTCGTAAAGCAATTTAGAAATATCCTTTACTACCGTATCAATACCTTCTACTTCAGAAAACAAATACCGCTCTAGAAGCACTTTCTCTACAGGATCTTTTTCCATTTTCATAAGATTTAACAGCCCTAATAAACGACATACTGGACCACGAAAAATATGACTGTTGATATACGTATAGGTAGTAAGGGTTTCATTCTGTTGCTCTAGTTTCTTAGTCCGCTCTTTTACTTGGGTTTCTAGTTTCGTATTGTGATTTTTTAAATCTCCTTGAATAGTTAGGAGTGTTTCATTCTTGGCTACAATTTCACTGTTAAGAACATTTATTTCCAACATAAGTTTATGCACTTTTTTATGTTCGATAGAATAGGCGGTTCTTAAAGACATTGCAATATTAAACGAAAGCAAAATTCTAAATACGATATTTAAGGAAGTTATGAGTACGCCATCGTTGGCAGCATTATTAACAATAAGCAACGGGTAATAGATCTGGATTGACGTCAAAGAAATAAACATAACAAAAAATAACCCGAAATAAAAATTACGTTCTACGCCTTTGTATAAGATAGAAAAATAGAGTGCCATATTCACAAAGTCGATGACTGCAATACCCTTTAGGCCTCCTAAGAAAAAGAAACTTGCGATATTAGAAAGCAGCAATACGAGAGAGCATATTCGTTTTTTGATTCCGAATTTGCCAGGGATATACACCATTATAAAAAGGAATGTATTTAAAATAAAAGCGCCAAACGACTGTAACGCTACCTCTGGCGATTTATTGAGAAACAAAGCGTTAAAGATGTAAACTAAAATGGCTCCTATAGAAAACCCTAACACTCGAAGTAGGATGTATTTTTCAATAGTGTTTATCTCCTTTATTTCTTTTTCCATTTCAAAAGTGGTTAATGTATACTACGTTAAATCCCACCCAGCAATCAGCTGTCTTAAAAATGATTGCACTATCCAACAAACAATTAATTTTTACTTTACTTACTGTATTATCTTACCGTAACCTGAAACGTACAACTTGTACTTGTACCGTCTGCGTTTACGATTCTAAAGGTGTTTGAGGTGCTACCCATTGGAAACATTGAACCGCTTGGCAATCCTTCTGTTTGTTTTATTAACGCAGAAGAACCACATCCCTCTTTGAGGTAAGGGTAGGTATAAAGCACATTGTCTGTACCACATTTTCCAGGGGTATTGTCCAAGACACTATTTCCTGGGCATACAATAACTGCGGCAGTACTTAAAGAATTAATTCGGAACAGACTAGACCCTACATTGCCACATGCATCCGTGACTGAAACGGTATATTCTCCTGGCAACAATGCAAAGATATCTTCTTTAGTAGACCCGTTGGACCATTGAAACGTGAACGGCGCTATACCGCCAATAACGGAAAGGTCTATTGCTCCTGTTGGGCCACTACAAGTGCTTGGAACTATGTTGCCAATAGTCGACAATTGCTGTGCAAATTTTACTTTCACTAATTTCACCTTCTGCAAATTTTTTTCCATTCCTGTACTGCCTGTCCAGCCCCAATATACGAATGGATTGTTCGCAAAAATAGTTGCTTTTAGATTAATCGTTTTCTCTATACTGGGTATTATGTCTGAATCCCAAAAAACCTTGAGCACTTGCGACGAAGCATTCCAAACTATTTTGGTACGGTGGTACTTTCCATCCTCCATATTCGAAATCCATACGGGATCAGAAATCTGGTCTGTATTGTGTACTACATTGCCATTTTTTGTAATCGCAATATGATCTGATAGGGGGTCGT
Organism: Cytophagales bacterium; assembly: GCA_043718845.1. Taxonomy (GTDB): domain Bacteria; phylum Bacteroidota; class Bacteroidia; order Cytophagales; family Cytophagaceae; genus JANYCO01. The sequence goes on along the minus strand of JAYSUZ010000333.1, from coordinate 982 downwards.
TGTAATCTCTGTTTGACCAAGTGTCGTACTCTATATCCAAGGAAGGGCTAATGTCTTTATAGCCTAACCCTCCGCCTAAACTTTGTGCCGCTTTCCCCTGAGGCGATTGCTGTAACACAAAGGCCATCCCATCTGCGCCCCTATCGGAAATTCCCAAAAAAACATCAAACTCTAACGCAAAATCTTGGTTCAAATCCAAATAATTGGAGTACCACAAGGAGCCACTTTTGGAAGGCATATTCTCTGTGAGACGAAACTCGTTGTTTCCCAACGCACTTGCATTCCCATTGATCGTAAATGCCGTAGCGGGAGGCAATTGGTTGCATTGCCCAAAACCTGTTTGTAACCCAACTAGAAAACAAACCTTAATACATCCTAAATAGCGCAGGAAAATAACATGGCTTGATTTGAGAGAAATTTTCATTTGTAGTAATTTAGTAGCGTTCGACGATGTCCTCTTCTTGCACTCTTTTTAAACAAGCAATAGCTAATCGGTTGGAGTGTGCGGCAAGCAACAAACTAAAAATAGCGCCTTTTTCATTATAATACAAAAAAAGTTAAGCACCTGTCGGTACTTAACTTTTTTTGTATTACATAAATATTTAAAAGCCTTACTGATAACACTTTAATTTATTATGACTTTCATTGCTTGCATCGAAGCGGCGCCTTTTACGAATACCGTGTACAACCCCTTTGCCAAAAACATAGACGGTAGTATATGAGAAGCACCTTTGCCTGAATAACTTAAAACTACTTTCCCAGGAGTATCCATCACCTCAATAGCGATAGCGTCTTCTTCCCCTAGTCCGTTGATTGTTACTTGAAAGTCATTGCCAGCCATAAGCGGTGAAGGAAATACATAAAACGATAAATCTAGCGCTCTTGAAATAGAAATTACCGTACTGAATGTATAGGCTTCATCGAAGTCTACTTGTTTTAAACGATAATAAACACTGCCCGAAAAGGCTGTTAAATCTGTATA
>JAYSUZ010000332.1:0-2853 GCA_043718845.1 Cytophagales bacterium | reverse complement strand
GATGAAGTTTATATTTATACAAAATTTAATGATTTCGGATTAATGCAAAAAGCATTAGAGCAAAGAGAATTTACTGTGATAAGTGCTGAGTCGGAACGAATACCAAACAGCACTACAGCACTTACACCAGAGCAGCAAGAAGAGATTTATACGCTAGTAGAAAAATTTGAGGAAGATGATGATGTACAAGCGGTGTTTCATAATATGCAGGAGTCTTAGCTGTTCCAAAGCACTAAATTTAGTTTGTACGATTTCGTAAACCCATGTTATCGTAATAAACTAAATTTAGTACAGTTGTTTTTTTACTGTTTATTTTTTCTGACAAAAATAAACGATTTCTTCAGCCGGTAGAGCAAATCGTTTTACTTTTTCTTTTGACAATTCCATTACAAATTTATCTTCGGTAACCGTAAATCCTGCTTTTTCAAGTCTTCTTCCATAGTCTGTACCATAGTTACGAACATGATCGTTCTGACCAAATATACGTTCTCTTTCTTTAGGATCTGTAATTGTAAGGTCTTCGAATGTAGTAGTTAACCCTGGCCACATAGGAGATTGTATTATAGCCCAACCACCTGGTTTTAATACTCTATAAAGTTCGCTCATAGCTTTAATATCATCGTTCACATGTTCCATAACATGGTTACAGAAGGCGACATCAAATGAATTTGCTTCGAATGGAATTTGATGAATATCCATTTTTACCATTGCCAATGGAGACTCGATATCGGCGGTAGTATAGTTAATATTTTTAAGCGCTGTAAATCGATCAATAAAGCAATGCTCAGGAGCAATGTGTAAGACTTTTAAATCGGCAGTATAAAAATTCGTTTTTTCCTTTAAATAGAACTGCATTAAGCGATGTCTTTCCAAAGACAAACATCTTGGACAAAGTGCATTCTCCCTAGAAACCATTCTTCCATAAGGCAGAAATTTTTTATAGGTACTGTTACAAACGTTGCATTCTACATCGTTCCCTCTATTTGTAAACGCCAGAAATCTTAGCGCTATAGGACTTATTAGTTGTAAATATTTACGTGGAACTTTACGTATTACAAGACTGATTATTTTTTTCATTTTTATTCACTAATTTTTACTTGTGGTTGATGGTATACTTTCGTGAAAGGCGCTACGCTATTGGTAAGCCAAACATTCCCACCTACAACGCTATCGTGTCCAATAATCGTATTCCCACCAAGAATTGTAGCACCAGCATAAATAACCACTCGGTCTTGAATTGTTGGGTGCCTTTTTTTTGATGCTTGATCTTTGCTTACACTCAACGCCCCGAGCGTAATTCCTTGATATAACTTAACATTTTTACCTATTTGGGCGGTCTCTCCTATTACAACACCTGTTCCATGGTCAATATAAAAATGGGTATCAATGGATGCAGCAGGATGAATATCAATACCTGTTTTAGAATGTGCAAATTCGGTCAATATTCTTGGTAAGAAAGGAACATTGAGTTTGTATAATTCATGTGCAAGTCGGTATATCGCAATTGCATAAAATCCAGGATAAGCGCGAATTACTTCAAATTCACTTTTAGCAGCGGGGTCACCATCAAGAATAGCTTCAATATCCGTTGTTAATTTGTAATATACTTCAGGTAGATTTTCTACAAATTTCGAAGCCACTATTTTTGAATCTTCGGCGAGATGCTTTTGCATTGAAGCGAATAAAACAGTAAATTCAGCTTCAATCGTTACAAAAGCATTTTCTAATTCTGCTCGAGTAGCATAATGTTGTTTGCTTTGCTCTGGAAATAACAAAAGCAAAACTTTAGTAACCAAACGCGTTACGGACGATGTTGAAGGAAACAGGTCCGTAACGCTATGTTTGTTGTATATAGTATCTAGAAAGTCTTTAGAAAGCATTTCTTTAATATAAGATGATTTATATAAGTTAGATTATATTAATCAAGAGCCGCTACACCAGGCAAAATTTTACCTTCCATATATTCTAAAAGAGCACCTCCTCCAGTAGATACGTAGGATACTTTTTCACCAAAACCTAGGTTGTTGATTGCTGAAGCGGAATCTCCACCACCAATTAAGGAATAACCTCCTTTTTCGGTAGCGATCACTACTGATTTTGCAATAGACTCTGTTCCTAATGCAAAATTAGGAAATTCAAATACACCCATTGGGCCATTCCACATTACGGTTTTGGATGCTTCTACTACCTTTGAAAATTCCGCAATTGTTAATGCTCCGATGTCTAAACCTTCCCAGTCGTCTGGAATTTCATTATTTTTAACTGTTTTTTTAGAGGCGTCGTTAGAGAATTTATCAGCGACAACGCTATCCATTGGTAAATATAATTTCACACCTTTCGCTTTCGCTTTTTCAACGATAGATTTAGCAAGGTCGAGTTTATCATTTTCACAAATTGATTTTCCGATTTTACCACCAAACGCTTTCGTAAAAGTGTAGCTCATTCCACCTCCAATAATTAGGTTGTCTACTTTGTCTAGAAGTTGTTCTATCACAAGGATTTTATCTGAAATTTTTGAACCGCCCATTATTGCCGTAAATGGTCTTTCAGGATTTCCTAATACTTTCTTAGCATTGTCAAGTTCTGCTTGCATTACATATCCGCAAACTTTGTCTTTGAAGAATTGTCCAATCACAGCAGTAGAAGCATGTGCTCTGTGCGCTGTACCAAAAGCATCATTTACCCATACGTCGCCATATCGAGCGAGTTTTTTTGCAAATTCAGCATCTCCTTTTTCTTCTTCTTTGTAAAAACGCAAATTTTCCAGTAGAAGAATTTCGCCTGGTTTCAATTCAGAAGAAAGTGTTAGCGCATCATCTCCTATGCAATCAGTAGCAAATTTAACGGTAGTGT
>JAYSUZ010000331.1:0-2858 GCA_043718845.1 Cytophagales bacterium | reverse complement strand
ACGAACGGATTTCAAGGCTTAAAAGTCTACAGAGAGGTTGGCTGAATTATTTCCGACTTGGAAATATAGTAGGCAAACTTCAATCGCTAGACGGCTGGTTACACTACGATTACGTTGAGGCGACTAAGAAAACGTGGCTATGAAAGTTTGGAAGAATATTATTATCGAGTGAGTCCTATGTTTAACGAACCGCTGTATACGTGATCCGTACGTACAGTGGTGTGAGAGCCTCAACGTGAGCACAATTGCTCACGTCGGGCTACTCGATTGTTGTTAAAGCCTTTTGGTCTTGTGTCTTTGTGGCGGTTAAGCGAACATTTTGAGTATAGTTACCTCCGATGGCGCGACGCTGCGCCTCGTGACGAACTATTCTATAAGCCTCCAGCTTGTGCAGAGTAGATGCACCAACTTTACTAGCAACTATAAAACACAGCATAAACAACAACCCTATAATGGGGCTTCGTTTTATTTTGCTGTACTCTGTTTTACTTATGTTCATTTATTACTTTTTTATTTCACTCTATACTCAACTACACTGTTTCATAGTGACAGGTGCTTTGTCAGGGGACAAAGCACGGAGTAGGGTCAGGGGACATAGCACGGAGTGGCCACGAAGGAAACCTTCTAATTATTACTTTTTGTAGCATTGGAAGTTTGATTCGCTTTTGGTTTTTCTTTTATTTTCTGCTGTTCCTGAAAGTATGTTAACTTCTGGTCTTCATTCAGTAACGACAATACTTTCAATTGATATTGGGCCTCTAGTTTAGCATACTTGGCTTTCAGTTCCGCCAACGAATTTTTATATTTGACAGCATACTCATCGGCTGTTTTAAAAAAATTGACATTGATCAGACTAACTGCTTCCATTTGTTCTCTAGTCAAATTATACAGATTAATCATTTGTTTTGTTCGCTCTTCCGCCCTATTATCTTGGGCTTGGTATATAAATTTAGCGATAATGCTTCCTGTAAAAAGAAAGGCCGCCGAAAGGACAGATAGTATAACGATTTTTTTCATGTGAATTAAAATTGAATCAATAAATATTGAGATAACCCTCTTTGGTAAGCCTTTTTAATAATGCTATTTTCCCTTCTACTTCCATACAGTCAGGTATATCATTGACCGTAAATACATCTGGCGGATCATTTATAAGAAAATCAATGGCATGCTTGGTATATATTGGGAATTCTATTTTTTTCCCAACCCATTCTAAAATCAAATTTTCTGAATTTATTATTACTGAAAAAATAATTTCGGGACGAGTACTAAACATTGACTGATTGTCGATTTTGTCAATTTTTATGGCTGAAGCAAGAATTCCTTTAATATTGTTTTTTTGCGTTCTGTTCATTTCTTTTCTCAACCGATTCACCATTTCGTCAAGTAAAAGTGAATTTTTTATTTGGTTGAAAATATTTTTAAATTCTTCCTTAAATTCTTCACCACCCTTTTTACCATTCATTAAATCGGAAGGAACAAATTTGCGCAACTCCGGATTTTTTTTTGATAAATCAAGAATGCCTTCAATAATCATATCTGTCCAAGTATAGCCGATTAATCCTGTTGTTATATGAATAGACATTTCGTCCAAGGTATCAGCATCGTGCATAACACCTCGTGGTATGTATAATAAATCACCCTCGTTGAGCATTATTTCTTCTGCAATCGGGCCATGCTGGTATTTTCCTTTTTCAAAAGGCATCAACTTATGTGGTAACACAACAGGATTGTCTCCATAAAGCCTCCACTTTTTATTGCCTTTGATTTGAAGTATAAATACATCATGGTCGTCGTAATGAACATCAAAACCCTGACTCTGTGCGGGAGTAATATAGATATTAGTCTGGAACCTATGTCCAAATTCTTTCATCATAAATGAGCAAAAGATGCCTAATGATGGAATATATTCATTTAAGCCGGAAAGAATTATGGTTGAACCCTCAGCAAAATATTTAAGTATCTGGGTGGGAATTACACGATCCCCAAGTACATATTTTTCAGATGATATATCTTCCTTTAACTTGGTCAGCCTTAAGGTAGGAAATTTTAACGCCTGGGAATATAAAAGGTTCTCAATTGTTTCAAAGGTTAGTAAATTTGAGTAATAATTTTTTACTTCACGACTAATGTGAAGTGTCTTTTGCTCATAATATTTTTCGAAAAAATATTCTTTTGTTATAGGATTAATAAACCAATCCAAGGATATCCTTTTGCTGTCTTCTGAAGTTGACGTTTGAGGCAAGTAATCAATGTTTGACATATCTTTAAGTGTCTTAATATTTAAGCTATTGTTTAGTTTTTATTTGAATAGGCCACATATATAGTAATACTAAGGCAACCTTGAATAGTATCATCTAAACGGCATGATACTATTCAATATCTTTATTGTATTTAAACTTGTAAAACAATTTAGTCACACGTTTTTGTGTCTCCTATTGAAGTCGTATTAGAATCATTATATCTTAATGGATCAGAGACATTATAATCATTATATCTAGTTGGGTCGCCCAACTTGGTATAGTTGGAATTACAGTCCGAATTATCGGAACAGCTGGTTAAAGTGACGGCTGTTGTAAGTGCCAATGCAAGGGCAACAGTACTCATTTTAATAGGCATTATGCTTTTTTGAGGCAATGATGCTTCCCTAGTTACCATGTCTGAATCTGACAGGCTAGGTAATTTTCCATTTTTTTTCATGCTATTTTTCGATTATGTTAGAGATACATTTTATGAAACATACTATTTTTTCTAAGTTGTAACTTATACCAATTAAATTAAAGTTTTAGACCAAACAGGACACGATAATATATACTCAAACCCGCAAATACTTTTAATCGTATCTTTTGATATTACATTAA
>JAYSUZ010000034.1:0-2157 GCA_043718845.1 Cytophagales bacterium | reverse complement strand
GCTACCACAAGTACTATACTTAATAGGTCAGGAGTGAAGCCTGGCCATATCGCATCGGCAATGGTAAGAATTGAACCGTCTATAAAAGTATCTATTTGATAGTTGGATTGTGAAGGGATATAAATATCATCGCCTCTAAATTCCAATTGGATTCCAAGGCGTTGAAACACGCTTGGAATAACACCCAACATATCTATTCGGCAATTTTTTATTGTGATTTCGGAGCCTGTCATTGCCGCCAACCCAATAAAACTGCCTATTTCAATCATGTCTGGCAAAATAGTATGCTCCGTTCCATTTAGGCTATTTACACCTTCTATGGTTAAAAGATTAGAGCCTATGCCTGAAATTTTAGCACCCATTCTATTTAACATCGAACACAATTGCTGCAAGTAAGGCTCACAAGCAGCGTTGTATATCGTTGTTTTACCTTTGGCCAACACTGCCGCCATCACGATATTGGCAGTGCCCGTTACCGAAGCCTCGTCCAGCAACATATAGCAACCCTGCAAATTGGTGGCATCTATGTGGTAGAAACTATCTTGGGTATCGTAATTAAATTTGGCGCCTAGTTTTTCAAACCCAAGAAAATGGGTATCAAGTCTTCTACGACCAATTTTATCGCCTCCTGGTTTAGGCATTTTTGCTCTACCAAAACGCGCAAGCAAAGGTCCTAAAATCATAATTGATCCACGAAGCGCTGCCGCTTTTTTCTTAAATTCATCTGTTTCCAGAAAATCTAAATTAATATTTTTCGCTTCAAATTTATAAGTAGAACTGTCTATCTTCGTTACTAATACACCAAAATCATTGAGCAATTCAATAAGTTTATTGACATCAATAATGTTTGGGATATTGTATATTACTACCGGCTCTGAAGTAAGTAAAACGGCACATAGAATTTGTAACGCTTCGTTTTTGGCTCCTTGTGGTGTTATTTCACCTTTTAGTTTAAGCCCTCCTGTAATTTCAAATGAACTCATTAAAAACTATTTTCTTTTAAATCTGTTGTTACTTCCGTTTCCTCCATTGCTACCACCGCTGTTACTGCCACTCGTTCGGCTGCTCCTTCTATCGCCTCCACCATTGCTTTGCGTATTTCTGTATTTGCTACTGTTCGTCGAACTGCTATTACCATAGCCACTCGATGAGCCGTTGCCCGTATTTTTGGCCTCGTACACTGTGCCGTACCCAGCGCTACCGCCATTGCCGTTGTTAGAGTAATTATTACCAGAACTGTTTGCTCCCAATGGTTTCAATTTCTCATTCGAATCAAACAATCCTTGTGCTTTCACTTTGGCTTCGTCAATCTCAAGTTTGCCTTTTGACATTTCCTTGATATGAGAAATTATCAATTCATCTTCCACATTTTCTTTGTTCCAAGTGCTATAAAATTTCTTCATAGTACGTCCCAAATAAATGATTGCAGCTTCGCGCTCTTCTGGATCCGACATCTCAATCGTTTTTTGGATTACCAATTCTATATTACGACCATAGTGTTTGTAATATAATTTATTGGAATTGTATTCTACAATCTCTGGTTTTTTACCTATTGCAGCCCTTTCAGGCATAGGGAAGGGGCTATCTACATCCAATTGGAAATTAGAAATAATGTATAATTGATCCCAAAGTTTGCTGTGATGCTCTTGCGTATCTTTGATATTTGGATTTATCTGACGCATCAAATCGATGCAGGTGATAGCGTATTTCGTTCTTAGCTCGCGGTCTTCTATTTTTAATATATAAGCGACGATATTTTGTACATTTCTACCGTATTCTTTCAGAATGATATCAATCTCTTGATTTGGAAGTTCCATTATAATTTTTAGTTAACAATTAAAGACAAAAATAAGAATATTATTGGGATAAGAAAAATGAAACACCTATTAGTTCTGTTTTTTACTGATAATTTGTAAACACATACGAAATAATATTGGCGCCCATTTGAAGGGCTTTTTGGCGTATTTCTTCTGGATCGTTGTATATTATCTGATCTTCCCATCCATTTCCTAGATCACATTCGTGTGTGTAGTAAAGTAAAAGCCGTCCTTCATAGAGTAATCCATAGCCTCTTGGCGGTTTTCCATCGTGCTCGTGCACTTTAGGAAGGCCATTGGGAAAATTAAATTTCTGATGATAAATAGGGTGGGAGAAAGG
>JAYSUZ010000330.1:0-6260 GCA_043718845.1 Cytophagales bacterium | reverse complement strand
CTAAGGTAGTTCCAAACCCAGGCCCTAGTTTGGCTCGAATATCTCCGTGTTGCCACGCTACCCCTCCATTCAATCCCCACCACCAGCGACTTTCCTTTTTTACTACATCTTGCCCATAAATTTTTCCGATGCTACATAATACTAACAAGAGAAACAAAAAGTGATAGAATTTTTTAATCATAAAATCTTTAGTTGTAATTTTTCATAAATCAATTATCGTACCGAAACAATAAAATGGCTTATAGTAGCGAAAAGTTAAGGATATTATATTGTTGAAACAAAACAGAACCATGAAAAAAGAATAAAAGCATCTCATAAACACGTTTAGTTGCACAAAAAACTAAAAAATACACTAAACCAGAAGCCGTTATTTTCGTAGTCCACCAAAAAAATCCTTTAGCACTTGGCCGCATTCTTTAGACATAATACCCGAAACAACCGTTGTTTTGGGATGTAAGATAGGTTGCACCACCTTTGTAAATCCGTGCTTATCGTCCGAGGCGCCGTATACTAATTTCTCCAGATGCGCCCATTGCAACGCTCCAGCGCACATGATACAGGGCTCTAGGGTTACATAAAGCGTGCATTCGTTTAAGTACTTGCTTCCTAAAAAGTTGGCAGCGGAGGTAAGTGCCACCATTTCGGCATGCGCTGTAACATCTGTAAGCCGTTCGGTTTGGTTGTGTGCCCGACCTATAATTCGATTATTGCAAACAACAACGGCGCCCACCGGAACTTCGCCTTCTTCTAAGGCATACATAGCCTCTTTGTAAGCCTCTTTCATGAAATATTCGTCGGAATGTGGCGCTAGTATCATTATTTTACTTTGCTTTTATTCAACATTTCTTGCACGTCTTGAGGTGTCTGTTTTTTGCGGGGCATATTTTTATTTTGCTCCAACAAATAATCAGGCATCGTCAGCTTGCTGCTTACCTTCGCACTGTTCATCATTGCGGTAGCGATAGGCTGGTATTTTCCCATAACATATTGATCACATGAAAAATTGAAAATCAGAACATGTTTTTTGTGAGGAGCGTACATTATATAATTATATTTTATATAATTATTAAACGATGAAGTAAATTCAAAATAAGCATATTCTTTCTTATTTATAGTTCTCACCCCGTCGCTTATAAATTTCAACGCCACACTCACCCGTTCTTTTTTAAAAGCAAGCGTATCGTACGTTTCTATAATCGTAACTTTATAAATATCATGAAGCATTTGGGCTGTTTGTCCACTAAACTTAGCCTTTGTATTATTCATCGTAAAATCCGCTTTTGTATCCGAGCTCATATAGACTGCCAACGGTTTTTTGGTAGAAGGAAATCGGTCTGCTATATCCTTATCAGACATTACTACAAAGTCTTCTGGCATCAATATAGACACCCCGTCGTATATCTTTCGTTTAGAAAGTTTGGGCGAATCCATCGACAACATTAAAAAACTCAAAGAAACCAATCCTATCAAAACTACCTTGTTCATTTTTTATGTGTTTATTTTCGATCAGCAAGTTATGTATAAATACTTTTTTTCCAACACTTCGCCCTTTTCTCCCTACTTCCAAATTTCTATTTACAACGTGGAAAACAATAAGTTACATATCCGCTATTAAATCTTTATTTTTGCACCATGGAAAAACATTGGGTAATCAAAGGCGTCCCAAATCCCGAGAACGTGAACGAGTTGGCTTCAGCGCTTAGTATTGATACCGTTTTGGCTTCTTTATTAACGCAGAGAGGTATCACTAATTTTGAAAAAGCGCGAACCTTTTTTCGCCCGTCCTTAGACGACCTTCATGATCCATTTCTGATGAAGGATATGGATTTGGCTGTAAACAGAATTTCCGAAGCCTTTCAGAAAAAAGAAAAAATACTCATCTATGGCGACTACGATGTAGACGGCACCACTTCTGTTTCGTTGGTCTACGACTTCTTGTCTTCCCACTACTCCGAGATAGACTACTACATACCAGATAGATACAAAGAAGGTTATGGAGTATCTCAAATTGGTATTGATTGGGCTAAAACAAATGGCTTTGCCCTTATTATTAGTCTCGACTGCGGTATAAAATCGGTAGAGCGGGTAGCGTATGCAAAATCAATAGGCATCGATTTTATCATTTGCGACCACCACCTTCCGGGAGACGAGCTGCCTCCTGCGGTGGCTGTTTTGGATGCCAAGAGAGCGGATTGCTTGTATCCTTATAAAGAACTGTGCGGATGCGGCGTAGGTTTTAAGCTCATGCATGCGTTATGTCTGCATAGCGGCTACGACACCAATTTGCTTTTCAACTACTTAGATTTTGTTGCCATTGCTATATGCTCCGATATTGTCCCGATTACGGGCGAGAATAGGGCGATGGTTTTTCTGGGTATACAGGTTATAAATAAAAATTTAAAACCTGGCATACAAGCCCTTATTGATGTTTCAGGATACAAGAAAATAAAAGATGTAAACAATATTGTATTCGGACTCGGCCCTCGCATAAATGCTGCGGGCAGGATAGCCCACGCTAAATTGGCGGTAGAACTGCTTACGAGCAAAACCGAGCAAGAGGCAATGGAACTTGCCGCCAAAATAAACGACAAAAACAGCCTTCGGAAAGATGTAGACAGCACTATCACGCTTGAAGCCGTTGATATGATTCGCAACAACGAATTGCTTGTGGATGCCAAATCTACGGTACTTTATAAGGAAGATTGGCACAAAGGGGTTATCGGGATTGTAGCGTCAAGGTGTATAGAAAAATTTTACAGACCCACAATAATTCTTACAAAATCAGGCACTTACGCTGCTGGATCTGCCCGTTCGGTGGCCGGGTTTGATGTGCATGCCGCAATTGCAGACTGTGCCGAGCTGCTCGACCAATTTGGAGGACACATGTACGCCGCAGGGCTTACGATGCCCGTAGACAATATAGATGCTTTTCGGACCAAGTTTGAACAAGTGGTTTCTTCAAAAATATTGCCCGAACAATTGATTCCTAAGATTGAAATCGACAGGGTTGTTGAGCTCAATCAGCTCAATTATAAATTTCTGAGAATATTAAAACAGATGGCTCCTTTTGGCCCACAAAACATGCAGCCGCTGTTTTTGGCCGAAAATCTTAACGATGATGGAAGGGCGAGGCTGTTAAAAGACCAACACTTGAAACTTTATGTCAAACAAAATAATTCCGCTGTTTTTGAGGCAATAGGCTTTGGAATGCCTCAATATTTTGAAAGAATAAAAAAAGGAGATAAATTCAATCTCTGTTTCACACTTGAAGAAAACGACTATAACGGAGAAAAGTCCTTGCAATTTCAAATCAGGGATATAAAATTTATTGAAGTATGATCTTACGTTCAGAAAATTTATTAAAAAAATACAAAGCTAGGGTTGTAGCCAATAACGTCTCTGTACAAGTAGAACAGGGCGAAATAGTTGGTCTTCTAGGGCCCAATGGCGCAGGGAAAACGACTACCTTCTACATGATTGTAGGATTGATAAAGCCAAACGAAGGGAAGATTTTTCTAGATCAAAAAGACATCACCGATCTTCCTATGTACGAAAGAGCAAGGCTAGGGCTGGGTTATCTGGCACAAGAAGCCTCTGTATTCCGAACGCTCACGGTGGAAGAAAACATTCTCTCTGTTTTGCAAATGACAAAACTCTCCAAGAAACAACAACTGGATAAAGTGGAGGAGATGCTCGACGAGTTTAGTCTAACACATGTGCGCAAAAACTTAGGCATGGTACTTTCTGGTGGAGAACGGAGACGAACAGAAATAGCGCGCTCTTTGGCTGTAAATCCAAAATTTGTATTGCTCGACGAACCTTTTGCAGGCGTTGACCCTATTGCTGTAGAAGAAATACAGACCATAATAGCCCGACTAAAGCGAAAAAATATTGGCATTTTAATTACAGATCACAACGTAAACGAAACACTTTCCATAACCGACAGAGCGTACCTTTTATTCGAAGGAAAAATCCTCAGGTCTGGCACTGCCGAAGAGCTTGCCGCAGATGAAATGGTGCGTAAGGTTTATCTTGGAAAATATTTTGAACTAAAACGAAAAGACGACATATTAGAGAAAACCGCCAACGACGCTCCTTCGGGGTCAGGATTAGTGCAATAGGTAAATAAAAATATACAAAACGAGCAGTAGAGTGGCATTAGTAAACAGTATAGTTAGAGCACTTCTTAAAACAAGAATAGCAAGAATAGATGCCTATCGGAAAAATCCGTTTGAGGTACAAGAGCAACTTTTCAATTACTTAATAACCAAAGGAGCCTCTACCGAATGGGGTAAGAAATTTGACTATGCCTCCATTCGTTCGGTGGAGGCATTTAAAAAAGTGCCCGTCTCTTCTTACGAACAGTTGTCTCCTTATATAGAGCGGATCATGAAGGGAGAGCAAAATGTTTTATGGGATTCTCCCATTACAATGTTCTCAAAGTCTTCGGGCACTACAAATGCACGCAGTAAATACATCCCCGTTTCAAAAGAATCTTTAAAAGACACCCACTATAGAGGAGGGAAAGACACGCTCACGTGTTTTTTTACAAACAATCCTGAGAGCGAATTGTTTTCAGGAAAAAGCCTAGGCATTGGCGGAAGCTTTAGTGCAAACCCATTCACCAATGAATTAAACTGTGCAGATGTGTCGGCACTTATTATAGCCAACCTTCCAAAGTGGGCGGAGTTTGGGAGAACTCCTTCTATGGAAATCGCAATGATGAGTGAGTGGGAGTCTAAGATTGAAAAAATGGCGGTAGCTGTAAGCAAAGAAAATGTAACCAATATTTCTGCTGTACCAACTTGGACAGTGGTATTGCTTGAAAAAATATTAGAAATAACGGGCAAGAAAAATTTGTTGGAGGTATGGCCCGAGTTTAATGTGTTCTTCCATGGTGCGGTAGCCTTTCATCCATACAAAGAAGTATTCCGAAAATTTTTCCCAAGCGACCATGTACACTATTATGAAACGTACAATGCTTCTGAAGGTTTTTTTGGGCTACAGGACCAGCAAAATTCCGATGAGCTATTGCTTGCCTTGGACAACGGGGTATATTATGAATTTATCCCTATAGAAGAATTTGAAAATGAAAACCCAAAAACATTACGTCTAGACGAAGTAGAACTGAACAAGAACTATGCGTTGCTCATCTCTACCAATGCGGGACTTTGGCGTTATAAAATTGGCGATACCATTCGTTTCACGTCTTTGTCTCCCTTCCGAATAAAAATAACGGGGCGCACCAAGCATTTTATAAATGCCTTTGGCGAAGAATTGGTAATCGAAAATGCTGAAGCTGCAATGACTAAAGCGTGCTACGCCACTGGTGCTACGATTACTAATTTCACCGCTGCTCCCGTCTTTTTTTCTGAGAAAAGCAGAGCTGCACACGAATGGATAATCGAATTTAGCACGGCTCCGAATGACCTGGAAAAATTCGCCTTCGTTTTAGACGATACCTTAAGAGCTGTAAACTCTGATTACGATGCTAAACGTTACAAAGACCTTGCCCTACAGCCGCCTATTATTCACTCCGCAGTAGAGGGCACTTTCTATAAATGGCTTAAAGAAAAAGGAAAAGTCGGAGCTCAAAATAAAGTGCCCCGACTTTCTAATACAAGAGACTATTTGGAAGAAATATTAGCGGTGATGGCTAAGTCCTTCTAAGCATTTATTTTGTAAGCGCTGCTTGTTGAAACAACCCTTCGTTAAGCGCGGTAAGAGCTTCCACTTTTTGCGCTCCATTTATGAGCACAGAGATGTTATGATTGCTGCCTCCATAAGAAATCATTCTTAATGGAACAGCGGCGAGTGCTTCAAATATTTTGACCGAAACCCCTGTTGTGTCTTGGCCAAAACTCCCTACAATACATACAATTGTCTGATTTTTGTCTACTTCTACTTTGCAAAACCCTTTTAGTTCGTCAAGGATTTTGTCTAAGTTTTTATCGTCGTCAATGGTAAGCGACAAGGCCACTTCGGAAGTGGTAATCATATCTACCGGTGTTTTGTATTTTTCAAAAACCTCAAATACTTTTCTTAAAAACCCATAGGCGTTTAACATTCGTACCGATTTTATTTTAATAGCGGTGATATTGTCTTTTGCGGCGATGGCTGTAAATGCTCTGTCAGAAGGCTTGTTATTAATTACAGTACCTTTTTGTTCGGGCTGCATGGTATTTAACAATCTTACCGGCACTTTTCTTTCGTGCGCGGGGCGAATACAGGTAGGGTGCAAAATTTTTGCACCAAAATAA
>JAYSUZ010000329.1:0-6264 GCA_043718845.1 Cytophagales bacterium | reverse complement strand
ATAAAAAGGGTGTCGTATTTTTCTGTCACAAAAAAAGTATTTTCGCCTTTTATCTTATGGCGGATTGCAATTTCGCCAATAGTGATATTAGGCAGGGTATAAACAAACACCGAAGGGCTTGGAAAATAGGCTTGATGGTCGTTAATACTTTCTTGATGTTTTCGATCGGTTTCGAGTGTGGAAGAAGCATTCGCTAGTACAATTGCGGTATAGTTGGAGTTATGTGCATGAATAGGGAAATTATACGTTACCAATTCAGCACCTATAAAGGCAAGTTTGCAGAGTTCGTCCATTTTAAAGAATTTTGGATAATCAAGCGAAAGATAACGATACACTACTTTTAGAAAATCGTTTAGAGTAGTAGTAGTTTCTAGTGGTAGAATTTCTCCATTTATAAATACCTTGCCATTTTGAAGCATACAATAGGAGTGGATGTACGAATTAGTTTCCATGTTTAGTTATTTTTTGGAGTACTATTGCTGCGTTACAGCCTCCAAAACCAGAAGCGGTTTTCAAGAGGTAGCGAAGTTCTTTTTTTATCAATTCATTACTTATATTCACGGATTCAGATGTTCCTAATTCCAGAAAACCAAGCGTAGGTACTATTTCATTATTAAGCATTGATTCAACGGCTACCACTGTTTCAATAATACCTGCGGCACCAAGTGTATGTCCAAAATACCCTTTCAAACTATTCATAGGAGTATGTTCTAGTCCCAATGATTTGAAGGCTTTGGATTCCATTTCATCGTTGTAGAGGGTTGCGGTACCATGTGCATTAAGGTAATCAATGTCGGTTGCCAATAACGAAGACTCTTTTAAAGCATTCGTTACAGCAAGATGCAGGCCATCTCCTGAACGCGAAGGCCCTGAAATGTGATTGGCATCATTACTTATAGCGCCACCAAGTATTTTTATATTGAATTTATTTTCAACGGTATTTTCTGAAGTAAGCAGAAGTGAACCGCAACCTTCGCCCAGATTTATACCTTCTCTATTTTTATCGAAAGGTTTACAGGGTTGATTAGAAAGCGCTTTAAAGGATTGAAATCCTGCTACTACAAAAGGACTCACGATATCTACGCCGGCTACAAGAACATGTTTGTACCAACCTGCACGAATAAATCTACGGGCACATACCAGCGCATTTACCCCCGAGATACAAGCATTGGAGAGCAGCACAGGCTTATGGAACGTGTTGAAATAGTGCTGTATAGTAGCAGCGAGACTCCATAGATAAATACGATTATTGGGAAAATTAATACTATTAATTTCTTCTAAAAGATCTATATTCCCTTTGGTAGTACTAATAATTATAAAAAGGTCTTTACTTTTTACATCTATACCCGATTGGTGAATGGTTTCTGTGATGGAGAGAATAAGTAGCTTTTCTAACTTTGTATAAGTTTCAAAATTTATAATAGAAAGCGATTTTTCTTCTATTTTCGCCTCCTCTATCTTTGATAGGCACAGCGGCTCATAGGGTGGAGTAGGGGAGTCTATTTTTCTAATTCCACTTTCCCCTCTTTTTATGGAAGCATAATTTTCTGCTGTGGTAAAACCCAGAGGCGAAATTATATTGGTGGCAGTAATGAAAATGTCGTTCATAAATTATAACAATCCATTTTTATTTTTCCAATCTACTATAAAATCAGGAGAAAGAAGTTGAAGTTCACCAGATGCATTTAAAAAAACTTGTGTAGATTTTCCAGTTGCAGCCACGAGGGAGTCTGAGCCGCGGTATAGTATGTAGTCAAATTCAATTTTGGCAGCGTCGCTATTTTTGTAGATAGTTTCAATAATTACAGTGTCTCCGTATTTAAGTGGACGCTTATAGTCACACGAAATACTAACGATAGGGATTGTAAAATTATGTTCCACTACTTGACGGTAGCTTATTCCATGTTCCTTGCCAAATGCTTCTCTTCCATCTTCAAAATATTGAATATAATGACCATGCCAAACAATTCCCATTGGGTCTGCATTGCTAAAGCGGATTGGTATTTCAAAGGTAGATTTCAATATTTTCATGTTCAGATACAGTACAATATGCAAGATACTAGATAAAATTTACAAACTAACAATCTATACTCCTACGCTAATAACTAACTCACATTCAGCTGCTATTTCCCCATCCGAAAGGATTTTCCCATAGATGGAAGTAAAATTAAGCACTTGGTTTAATACTGTAATCTCTGTTTGTATTGTCGTATTTATTTTTGGAAAAAAATGAATTTTCAATGCTTTTATAGAACCTATATACCCAATTTGAGGTAGGATATTTTTTTTAGACCCTTCAAAACCTCTTCCTGCAGCTACGGATTGTGCTATATTTTCAATCATACCTGGTTCTCTAAAACAACCATTTTCAGAAAATAGAGTAGTTGGTTTTATATAAAAAGAGGTCGTTGTTTTCCCTTCTTCAGAAGCTACGATTTTATCTACCATAATAAAAGGAGCACGCTGTGGAATATAGTGGGTAATTGAATTGTTTTCAGGAATCATATTGGGTATTATTTTTTCCAAAAATCAAAATAATTAAACCATTGTTCGGGGTATTTTTTTGTCATCTTTTCAAGCCCAGCAACATAATCGTCCATCATTTCAGCTTGTTTATTTTTGTAAATTTTTGGTACAGAACAATATAAATGGTAGTGGTTTTTAGTTTCTTTTACGGCATAAACGAATACTACAGGTATTTCAAATTTAGAAGCAATTGCGAATGGCCCTATCGGGAAATGTGCTTCTTCTCCTAAAAAATTTCGAACCAATGTCTTTGATCCTTCTATAAAACGATCGCCATGTATACAGATTAATGCATGGTTATTTAATGCATGGTTTATCTCAAATATATGCGACATATCATTTTTTATAGGAATGATATTCATCTTTTTATTAATATAGAGCGCTTCCATGTATTTTTTTATTTGTTGATGTTCTTGATCGAACATTACTACATTAATTTCGCTCTGTATTCTGGAGTTAAGAAAATTTCCGGCTATGTCCCAATTTCCCATGTGAGCACTTACGAGTATTCCACCTTTCGCATCTTCTTTTATTTTTCTTAGATTTTCTTCTCCCTCAAATTCGAACGTAAGTTCATTTTTCAAGCCTGCAAATAGTACAGTTTTATCTATGAGAGTAGTACCAAATACATAATGATTTTCCCAAGTTTTTAAAAAAGCTTTGACAGGTGAATAGTTGAATTTTGTGCGAAAATAATGGTATATGAAATTGAAGGTACGACGATGAAAAATTACATAATAAAACGAAGCAATTTTTACTAAAACATACGTAGCTTTAATTCCAAAAATACGTAAGAAAGAAACAAACATCTTGTAACCTCCTAAACTTGCTTTTGATTTACCGTTCCAAGACACTTTATATAAAATTGTTAAGCATTAATAATTAGTACAACCCTCCGCTCACACAGATTACCTCACCAGTGATGTACGATGCTTTGGTAGAGGCTAAAAAACCTACTACATCCGCTACTTCTTTGGCTTCACCAAATCTACCTATAGGGATAATTGATTTGTAATCGGCTTCTTTAATATCGAGCGTCATATCTGTTTTTATAAACCCAGGTGCTATTGCATTTACGGTGATGCCTCTGCGCCCTATTTCTTGAGCCAATGATTTTGTAGCACCAATTACCGCAGCTTTTGAAGCGGAATAATTTGTTTGTCCTGGAACTCCTTTAATACCAGAGAGCGATACAATACTTATAATTCGACCATATTTATTATAAATCATATTTTTCAATACTAGTCTTGTGACGTTATAAAATCCATCTACACTAATAGTAAGCACCTGCTTCCAATCTTCTGGAGGCATTATCATCATTAGGTTATCTTTACGTACGCCTGCATTATTTACCAATACCTCTATTGTATGGTCAGCATGCTCCTCTATCCATGCTCCAAGTACTTCGTCCGTTTCTTTTTGATTGCCTACATCAAACTTAAGAAGTATTCCATCAGTGCCCTTTTGGCGCACAGCGTCAAGTGTTTTTTGAGCTTCTTCTTTATTGGAGCGGTAATTTATTAAAATTTGATAACCCCTTTCCGCCAATTCTTCACATACAGCCCTTCCTATACCTCTAGATCCCCCTGTTACTAATGCAAATTTTGCCATCGTTTAAACTGTATTATAGCGTTACTTTTACGTCGTTTAGAATAGCACCAGTCGCCATCGAGTCGTGCTCGAGAAGGTAATTCCTAATCGTCTTTATTTCTTTGTATCGAATACTGTCTTGTTCAAATTTAGGAACCAATGTTCTTAAGTCTTGATAAATTCCTAAGGCATGAGTGGAAAGCTTGTCCTGCACACCGAGGTAATCTATGGCTTGAAGCAGTGTCATAAACTCAATAGCGAGTACTTCAAATGAATTTTCAATTACTTTTTTAGTCATTATGGCAGCGTTCGCACCCATGCTCACTATATCTTGATTGTCGTTGTTGTTTGGAATACTATGTACATACATAGGGAAAGAGAGCGTTTGATTTTCGGCTACTGTAGAAGTCGCTGTAAATTGAACACCTTGCATTCCAAAATTCAATCCCAATATACCTAGATTTACAAATGGAGGAAATTTTTCATTGAGCTTACTATTTAGTAAATAATTTAATTGCCGCTCTGCTAGCATAGACATTTTCGTTACCGCAATTTTCAGTTTGTCCATTTCTAGTGAAATATAATCTCCATGGAAATTACCTCCATGAAATACATTTTTATTTTTACTATCTATAATAGGGTTATCGTTGACCGAATTCAGCTCGTTGATAACAACCATCTCTGCATTCGCAATAGTATCGGCTATAGGACCCAAAATTTGTGGTACACAACGTATAGAATAATATTCTTGTACTTTGTCCGAAATCACATCTGCCGTTACTTTACGGTCATACAAATGTTCTTCGCGCTTGCGAATAAGGTTACTATCGGACGTTATCGTACGAATAGTCTCCGCTATTTCATTTTGTCCTTTATGATGTTTGACTATATTTAGTTCATAAGAAAAATGGTCGTCATAAGCTTCCACTAATTCATTTATTAGGGCAGAAGCGGAAATAGACCAATTTAATAGATTCTTTGCATGAATAAGATTTACCAAAGCGATACCCGTCATAGCTGAAGTTCCATTCATAATGGCTAACCCTTCTCGAAGATGTATCTTGATAGGAGCCACACCCGTTTCTTTAAGTGCTTTCTCCGTGGGCTGTATCTCTCCTTTGTATATTACTTCGCCCTCGCCAATAAGATTAAGCGCTAAATGGGCAAGTTGAACAAGGTCTCCGCTTGCGCCTACGCCTCCATGCTCGTATATAGTAGGGTATATATCTTTGTTTATATATTCTTTTATTGTTTCTACCAAACTGGGATGTACACCAGAATAGCCCAGCATCAGTGTATTTAACCGCGCTACCATAATGGCTTTTAAATAAATAGGAGGTAGTACGTTATTACATCCTGAAGAATGACTTCTTATAAGATTATATTGTAATGCAGTCCGGTCTTCGTCTTTTATTTTATATTGAGCCATTGGCCCAAAGCCGGTATTAATACCGTATATCACTTTGTCGTTTGAAAAAGTAAGGAGGAAAGAATAACTGTCTTGTACTTTTTCTATTCCTAAAGATTCAAGATTTATTTTATCTCCAGAGAATAGTATTTTTCGAATATCCTGCAAATTCAATTGTTCATTACCTATTCCAACCATCTCAGAAATAACTTATTATATATTTTTTTACAATTTAAAAGGATGTAAAAATAGTGAAAAAATCTATCATATTAGTATATTCGCATAATAATTCAACATTTAAGCAAAAAACAATATGAAATCAATAACAGTTATTGAACTTAAGGAAATGATAGATAAAGGAGAGGATTTCCAACTAATTGATGTACGTGAGCAATCGGAGTTCGATATGGGGAATATTAAGGGTGTATTTATTCCATTAGCTACTATCCCTCAAAATGTAGAAAAAATTTCAAAAGACAAAAAAGTAGTCGTGCATTGTAGAAGTGGAAAAAGGAGTGCGAATGCTATTTCTTTTTTAGAAAATAATCATGGTTTTTTAAATCTATATAATCTGGAAGGTGGAATTATTGCTTATAAAAACGAGATTGACGATTCTATAGCCGTTTAATAATTCAATAATATTCAGTAATTCAGCCTAAATTTCACGCTATTGATTATTAGCGTGTTGAAGTATTTTTTAAAATCAACTTTTCGTGTTAACTTTGTCACATACCCCATCG
>JAYSUZ010000328.1:0-2874 GCA_043718845.1 Cytophagales bacterium | reverse complement strand
TATCTATTACTACAATACAACTGTACTTAGGTTTATCGGCAGGGAAATAACCAACAAAAGAAGTATAATACGTTTTTACATAAATACCATCTTTAATTTTTCTAGCAGTTCCCGTTTTTCCTGCAATTTTATAAATAGCATTGTTAATATTTTTAGCCGTACCATGCTCTACCACACCTTCCAACATTAGCCTTACTTTATCCAACGTTTCATCAGAGCAAATACGTTCTTTTAGTACATTCGTAGAATAAGCTTCTACAACCCTGTCCGCTACTTTTACTTCTTTCACTATAATTGGTTTGACCATTTTACCATTATTGGCAATCGCATTATAAAAAGCAAGTGTATGAATGGGTGCAAGTTTCAATTCATACCCTATCGACATCCAAGGAAGTGTAACACCGCTCCAGCTTTTGGAAGAAGGACTTTTTATATACGGCTTAGCCTCTCCTATTACTTGTAGTCCAAGAGGGCTAGAAAGTCCCATACCTCTTATATAATCGACGTATCGCTGAGGATTTGTGCCAAATTGTTTTTGTATTAATTTAGAAACACCAATATTGGATGATTTTTCAAAAACTTGTTGTACCGATAATCTGCCATAGCCTTCTTCTTTAGAATCTGTCATTACACGATCATAAAAGGTATAGCGACCATTGCCACATTCTACTGTGTCCGAAAGGTTCAATTTAGAATCTTCAAACAAAGCGATCATGGACGCTAATTTAAACGTAGAACCCGGATCTGTGAGCCCTTGAGCAGCAATTGCATAATTATAGTTTTCTGCATATTCTCCTTCGCTTATTTTTCCTAGATTAGCAATGGCTTTAATTTCTCCTGTAGCAACCTCCATCAAAACAACACAACCATATTCTGCGTTGTGCATATTCAAATGTTTAAAGAGCGAAGTTTCCGCTACATCTTGAATATTAATATCAATTGTAGTCTGAATATCTACACCCTGCTCTGGTGCTATCTCATTTTTATTATGAATGGGTTTCCAATTTCCTCCTGCCATTTTTTGAAACAGAGCTTCGCCATTTTGTCCTGCCAAATAATTATTATAACTATATTCTAGCCCAACACCAGAGTTGTTTTCGTTTATAAAACCAATAGTACGCATGGCTAACATGGAAAATGGCTTAAACCTTTTTTCTATTTTTTCAAAAATTACACCACCCTTGTATTTACCTTCTCTAATAATAGGCCAGTCCATCATCATTTTTTTTGTCTGGTAATTTATCATCGTACGGTTCAATATCAAATACTCTTTATGTTCTCTTCGAGCATCACTTATCTTTCTAAAATATTCTTTTGCTGTTTTATCTTTGAAGTGTTTTGCCAAAAGAAAAGACAACGAATCAATAGCTTTATTCCCTCTAAATAGCTCGTCACTGGCAACCGTAGGATCCATAACTATTCTGTAGAAAGGAAGCGATGTAGCCAATAAACTTCCGTTATCCGAATAAATATTTCCACGAGTAGCTTTTACTACTTTGTATTCAAATACTTTCTGATCTGCCAATGTCTTCCATTTGACATTTTCAACAACTTGGATCTTAACAATCTTATAAACAATAGCGCAAGAGAATATCAATACTGCCACAAAAGCAATGCGTGAACGAAGTACTATGTCTCTTTTAATATTCAATTTAGTTATTGTTGTTTATCACTTATTATTATTTATTTATTTCCTACTTCAATTTTATAGGGAGGTGTAAGACTTTCTTCTATACCCATTGATGCTACTCGTTTTGCCACTTCCGATTGTTTGCTTTTAAACATAAGATCCGCTTTTAATGTGGTGTAATCCGCTCTAAGATCTTCTACTTCTGATTTCGATTTGGCAGTACTACGTACAATTTTATCGGCATAATGTGTATTGGCGATATAAAATATTAGCAATCCCATCACAAAGAATATCCTAGGCATCTGCTGCATAGGAAGTCCTTTTGTAAGTACATTATTAAGACCCAATGAAGACTCTAGTATCTGAAAAACGGTTTTGGTAGGTCCTTTTTTTTCCTTTACTTTTTTTTCTTCAACTTCCTTTTTTGTGTACGTATTTTCTGCCATACTAGTAATTCATTACAAAGATCACGGTTTCGTAAGCCTATCTTCCTAGAATATTTTTATACTTTTACTGCTATTCTTAATTTTGAACTTCTTGCTCTTTTATTGAGCTCTACCTCTTCAACACTTGCCTCTATTGGTTTCCTATTTTCGGCTTCAAATGGTTTATAGTAATTTCCATAAACATCTTTTTCGGGCTCTCCGTGAAACAAACCTTTCCCAACAAAGTTCTTCACCAGTCGATCCTCTAACGAATGATAAGACATTACTACTAATTTACCTCCCGGCTTTAACACCTCTGCAGACTGCGTTAAGAGTTCTTCTAGCGCCTTTAGTTCGTCATTTACTTCTATTCTTAAAGCCTGAAACACTTGTGCGAAATATTTATTTTCTTTTCCTCTAGGAGCCAAACTTCTTATTTCCTGTTTCAATTCTTCAACCGTATTGATTTGTTTATTCGCACGTCCTTTAACAATAGCGGCTGCTAGCGTACGAGCGTTCTTCACTTCGCCATACATACCAAATATTCGATGTAACTCTTTTTCCGGATATGTACCCACAATATCTTTGGCTGTCTTTGCAATACTTCGATCCATTCTCATGTCTAGTTCTGCATCAAAACGGGTAGAAAACCCTCGCTCTGCCGAATCTATTTGATGGGAAGAAATTCCCAAATCGGCCAGTAGCCCGTCTATTTGAGTGATACCGTTAAGTTTTAGATAGCGTTTTAGATAACGAAAATTTGCTTCTATTAATGTAAAAGAACTTTCCTTAATGGACTCCGCATTTGCTTTTGCATCG
>JAYSUZ010000327.1:0-6273 GCA_043718845.1 Cytophagales bacterium | reverse complement strand
AAAATGATTGATGGTGTCGCTGTAACAGAAGAAGATTTTGTATCAGGCCAATTAAAAGAATTGAATGGTATGTACGACAAGGAAACTTCTATTCCAATGAATAGAGTTTCTAAAAAACAATTATCGAAATTTTTAGGTAAAAAAGAAGGTGAAAAAATCGAATTTGTAATTGAAGAAACATTCGAAGAACCTAACTATATAGAGTATGTAACGGGTTTAGCAAGGGAAGTGGCAAAAGAAACAACAGGTAAATTTGAATTTACCGTCAAAAATATCCGCCATTCCGAACTCGCTCCGATCGATCAAGACTTCTTCGATAAAATATTTGGAAAAGACCTTGTGACTACGGAAGCCGATTTTAATGAAAAATTAAAAGAGACAATCAAAGATAATTACAATAGAGAATCTGAAGCACTTCTTATTAATGATATTCGTGAAAATTTTATCCATAAAACTACAATGGATCTTCCTACCGAATTTATCAAAAGATGGCTACTCTCTTCCAATAAAGGTAAAATAACACAAGAGCAAATTGATAAAGAATTTGACGGTTATTTGAATGAATTGAAATGGACGTTAATAAAAAATAAAATTGCTGAAACCAACGAAGTAAAAGTTGAACACACAGAAGTAATGGATAAGGTTCGCGAGATGATGCTTCAACAATTTGGCATGGCTACCGTACCAGAAGGCATGGAAGAAACTTTTGATAAAATAGTAGACAATTACCTAAAAGAAAATAATGGTAAAAACTACGTTAAACTATTTGAAGAAGCGTACAACTTTAAAGCGGTAGATATTATCCGTAATAAAATAAAAATAAGCGAAAAAAACGTAACCGTAGAGGAATTTAAAAAAGCGGCTAAAGTTTCGTAACCAAGTATCAAACTATTTTCGTACTAAGAAAATAAATAACACCACTATAAAAAAGCCAATGAATTATCATTGGCTTTTTTTATTTTTTCAATACTTATCGAGTAAACTCAAGAAGGGAATAATTACCAATAACAAAACCAAACAGTGTCTCCGATGTTCAATTCTTCCGATTGTTGCAACGCTATTCCTTGAGAAAAGATAGCGGAAGTGACATCTCCCGAACCATTTATTTTCACTGGTAGTAAGGCTGAAAATGCTTCCTGCTGAATAGTACAAGGAAAATATTCATCAACCTTCACCTTCTTCTTTCGATCTATAGCCATAGGCAGTCGCAAGAATGGCAAATCGGATAATCCAAAACATTTCCTCAAAAATGGTTCTATAAAAACCTTGTAGGCTACCTGAACAGACATGGGATTGCCTGGTAATGCGAATACCACCCCTCTACTGCTCTTTCCAAACCAAAGTGGTTTCCCTGGCTTAATGGCTACTTTATGAAAAATTTTCTCTACGCCCAATGCATTCAAAACCTCTGGTACATAATCGGCATCGCCCATCGATACGCCACCGCTTAAAATTAGAATATCAGCATCAATACATGCGGCTATCGCTTCCGTTAATAATTTCTTATTGTCAGGAACCAACTTCTTTTTTGAAACTTGAATGTTATAATTTTTCAAAAACCCTTCTAATGCATAACTGTTCGATTCTCTTATTTGATGGTCAAGAACAGTAGCATCGATTGGAATAACTTCGTCTCCAGTAGAAATTATAAAAACTTTAGGAAGCCTATAAACAGGCACCATAGCTTTTCCTAGCACCGCTAGAGAAGCTATTTCTAAAGGGCCCAGTCTTGAATCCTTCTTTAAAACTAAAGTTCCTTCTCTTTTATCTTCGCCCTTTTGTGCAATATTTTGACCTTTTTTAAGCAGCTCGATATTAAAAAAAACAGTAGCACCCCGCTCTTCTGTATCTTCTACTCTTATTACCGTATCGGCATCCGTTGGCGTAGATGCTCCTGTCATTATTTTATAACATTCGCCTTCCGCTAGTTTTTTAATAGAAACGCTTCCTGCATACAGCTCTTCTACGACTGTAAATTCCCTAATCCCTTTGTCCAAAAAATCTACGGCTCTTAGTGCATATCCGTCCATAGCCGCACGATGAAAAGGCGGATAATCTCGGTCTGCAAAAACAGCCTCCGCCAATACTCTTCCTTGTGCATTTTGTATAGAAATAATTTCTACACCAAAATTTTTAGATTCCTTATTAATGAGCGTCTGAGCTTCTTTTACGTTGAGCATACTAAAATTAGGATTATATTTAACGTTAATGTCCTCCTCCTTTTAGCATTTTACGGGCATGGAAAATACCTGGCAAAATTGCTTCCATGCCTTCTCTTGCCCCATCGCTACTTCCAGGGAGAGATACAATCAACGTTTGCGCTATTGACCCCGCTACAGCCCTTGACATCATAGCAAGAGGTGTACGCATTTGGCCAAAAGACCGAATAGCTTCGGTAACCCCATCGGCATCCCGTTCTAATATTTCTTTTACAGCATTTACCGTATTGTCTCTAGGGCCAAGCCCAGTACCACCTGTAGTAAAAATAAAATGGATATCCTTTGCTACCCATTCTTTTAGTTGTGCCTGAATTTGCTTTTTATCATCAGGTACTATTTTATATTCTATCTGCTCTACATTAAAATTGCGCAGCATTTCCATAATCAACTTCCCTGAATTATCTTCTCGTTTGCCTTCTGCTGTAGAATCCGAACAAACCAAAACGGCACAAGTTGGAGGTGTAGCAAAATATTTTTGTCTATCCGATTTTCCGCCTTTTTTATCTATTAATTTTATAGAGCCGATTTCCAGATTTTTATCTACCGGTTTCAGCATATCATAAATAGTCAAGGCGGCTATAGAGATTGCGGTAAGTACTTCCATCTCAATACCTGTCCTACCGATAGATTTTGCTGCTGCTTTTATAAGAATACCATTTCTATTTTCGTTTGAAACTATTAATTCAAAGTCTACGTCCATTCCATCGATTGTTACGGGATGGCAATGAGGAAGTAAATCGTCTGTTTTTTTTGCTGCAAAAAAAGCCGCAGCGCGGGCAAATTCAAAAATATTCCCTTTGGGTATTTTATTATTTTCTATTAATTCAATCGTTTCTTTAGAACAAAATACAGTACCATGCCCATCCGCTGTACGAAGTGAAATTTGTTTAGAAGTTATATTACGCATTTGTAAGCATTTTTTTTTCGATGGCCATTTTTACTAATTCCGCAGCATTTTTCACCGACAATTTTCGCATCATATTGGCTCTATGATTATCCACTGTACGAATACTCAATTCGAGTTTTTCGGCGATTTCTCTACTGTTAAGTCCTTCTACAATTTTCTTTAGTATTACCAATTCTTTCTTTGATAAATGCTCGTTATTTTCAGGTTCGAATACCCCTGTTTTTTTAACCTTGAGGTATCCATTTATTATAATATTTGAGATAGAACTGTTGAAATATTTTTCACCTCTCGCAACCGTTCTTATCGCATTTAATATTTCCTCCCTAGGTGCATCTTTTAATAAATAGCCTTGAGCACCTGCTTCTACGGCACTTAATATATATTCTTCGTTATCATACATCGATAATATAAGTGATTTCGAATTTTTATATTGTTTGCTTATAATTTCGGTAGCATCTAATCCATTCATCTGAGGCATTGAAATGTCCATCAGAATAATATCTGGAGACAATAGCTTCACGGCTTCCACCGCTTCCACGCCATTATTTGCTTCTCCAATCACCTCTATTTCAGATCCTTCAATAAGCATTTTTATGCCATTCCTTACTACAAAATGATCGTCGGCTAATACTACTCTTATTTTATCCATCTTATTGGTATTTCACAGGAATCTTCGCCCAAATTTTAGTACCTTTTCCTAGTATGGAAGTAATATTGAATTCTCCATCCAAAAGATTGGTTCGTTCCTGCATATTGTATATTCCATTATTGATTTTTTTATGTTCTGAATCCAAATCGGGTTTTTTCATATTAAATCCTTTCCCATTATCAACGATGTTAAGATAAATGAAATTATCGTTTAATAAAAGTTCTATCGCTATTTCCTTGGCTTGAGCATATTTCACTGCATTATTAATGGCTTCTTGGAAAATTCTGTAAACACCAATTTCGATATTTTTATCGAGCCGGTTAAACGTATTTGGACAAATAAAAACAACATGCGCTTCCGATGTTTTGGAGGCCTGTTCGGCTAATTGTTTTAAGGCAGAAACAATCCCAAAATCACTCAATACCGTTGGCATTAGATTGAAGGTAATTATTCTCGTTTCTGCTATCGTTTTTACAATCAATTTCTGAACCTCTTCCAGCCTACTTTTTTCTTTATCTGGAAGCAATGCTGGAGACAAACTTTCGATATTTAATTTCAACGCCGTTAGCATTTGACCAATACCATCGTGAATATCCCTCGCAATTCGTTTTCGTTCATTCTCCTGCCCTTTTACCAACGATGTAGAACGGATTTTCTGTTCTATTATCTGTCTATTATAACGCTCTTTAGTAGAATTCAACAGCTCTTCTTCTGTTTTTCGCAACGAAGAGTTTAATAAAATTAATTCTTTATTTATCTCATTAGCTTTAAATTCCGAATCAATTAATTTAAAAATTGTCCTTTTTAGTTGCACTACTGCAGGACGAAATATAAACAACCCTTCTAATAGTAATATGATAAGGGTACTGATTAAAAGTAATACTTCTACCTCCTTTAAAGTCGTAACGCGAGCACTTGCTTCTAGTGCATAAGCGGAAACAATCCTGTCCATCCCACTTAAAAATATTTTTTCATTAATCAGAATTTCTGTTAACGCTTTTTTTCTATACTCAGGAGTAGCTATTGCAAGGGTAGTACTCAACGCATGAGCGTTGTTATAAATAGCTAAAAAAGGAGGTTCTATTTGTTTAAAAAGCAGAAGAATAGCCGCACTGTTGGTGACTTTATTCTCTAGTGTGTCAATATTTCCCGATTGTAATCCTGTATGGTAAAGTTGCCATAACGCAAGCGCTTCGTCGAGTTCCTCTTTTTGGGAAACGCTATTTAACGTATCAATAGAATTACTAAGTAATAGTGCATTTTTACAAATTTTTTGACTTAGCATTCTCTGCCTACCTGCTAAATTTACGACTCTAGCATCACTCGATTGTTTGTTAAGCGCAATCTGGACTAATACCTGCCCTCCTATTGATAGAAGAGCCACGGCACTAAGCGCTACAATATAAAGCCTCGTAAATTTATTCGTAACTTTAATTTCAATACTCATCCCTTTCGCTTCAGCAACAGTAGTAAAAATTACGATACTAATTTTTAAACAATTCCACTAAAGGACTTACTTCTTTATCTTAAAAAGAATATGTAAATCCTTTAGTTTAATATCCCTTAAATCAAAACATACACAAGTCCATCTTCTATTTTTATAGGGTACACTTTTATCGTATACTCGTCTCCACTCATACATTCGCCAGATTTAAGCGAAAAAGTTTTTTTATGAAATGGACAAGCTACTTTTGGCTCCTCTTTTGAAGAGCCTATAATACCTCTGGATAAAATCATTTGCATTTTATGAGGACAAAGATTTTGGGTAGCATACCATTCATTTCTACTTTTGAAATTAAATACTGCTACTTGCTCATCATCAAGCAATACACAAGCACCACCTTCTTCTGGAACATCCGCTATTGTACACGCTTTTTTCCATTTCGTCTCTTTCTCTGTCTGTAACATAATTATTTTATATTGCTATTTATTTTAAAACTTTAGTACCCCATCCTTCTGGAAACTTCTGTCCTCTCTCCTCTTTGAATGCCAACTCTGGATCGGGTTTGTCCGAATTAACAAAATGTTTAAATCGTTTTCTCAACTCAGGATTATCCACCACTTCTTTCCATTCGCAGTTGTAGGTACTTACCATAAAATTCATTTCTTGTTCCAGTTCTTCCGCTATTCCCAAACAATCGTTGATAACAACGTCTTTCAAGTATTCTATTCCACCTTCCATTTTATTCAACCATGGAGCTGTTCTCGTCAATGGATCTGCGGTGCGGATATAAAACATCAAGAAACGATCAATATATTTTAAACACGTTTCGCTGTCTATATCGGTTGCAAAAAGTATAGCGTGCTGTGGTTTCACTCCACCATTTCCGCAAACATATAAATTCCAACCTTTCTCCGTAGCTATAATTCCAAAGTCTTTTGACTGCGCTTCGGCACACTCTCTCGTACAACCTGAAACCGCAGATTTCAATTTATGAGGAGATCTTAATCCTCTGTAGCGCTCTTCTACTTCTATCGCAAATCTTACAGAATCTTGT
>JAYSUZ010000326.1:0-15939 GCA_043718845.1 Cytophagales bacterium | reverse complement strand
TTATTATTATTATTATTATTATTTCCTACTTTAGACTTTACACTTTAAACTTCCCACTTCCAAACCCTTAATTGCGATTCTTGTTCAATATACGATTTGTGGTAGTACATTGGATTTATTTTATTTTAAAAAGTAGTATTTCTTTGCATTTGTCCTAATACTAGCTAAGTTTAACCTAGATTAAAGGTAATCCTATCACACTAAAAAATAAAATATCGGAAGAAGAACTCCTCAGACGTTTGAAATCTAAGGATAAAAAAGGCTTTGATTACCTATACGATAACTATTCAACAGCCTTATTTGGGATTATTGATGCCATTCTCAAAAGAGAAGCCTATTCGGAGGAAATTCTTCACGATACCTTTATTAAAATTTGGCAAAAGATGGACGACTATGACGCTTCAAAAGGGCGTTTTTTTACTTGGATGCTTAATATTGCCCGAAATACGGCTATCGATAAGCTTAGATCTAAAGAATATAAGTCAACTACTAAAACCGATGACCTCTCTAACTTCGTAAATATAGTGGATAGAGATTCTCCAGAGGTTACTCAATCGGATTATATAGGGGTAAGGGAAGTATTGGATAAATTACCCGAAGAACAAAAATTCCTTATCGAGAAAATGTATTTTGAAGGGTATTCTCAATCTGAATTAGCGGAAGAATTTACGATTCCGCTAGGAACTATAAAAACAAGAGTACGTTCAGGAATGTCAAAGCTACGCGTGTTACTTCAATGAACATAACCGATTACATATCGTCCGGCATATTGGAGGCCTATATTATCGGTGGCCTAAATGATAGAGAGGCTTTAGAAGTAGAGGCTTATGCTAAGCAGTATTCAGAAATACGTGCCGAATTGGGTCTGTTAGAAAATCAGCTCGAACATATTGCTTTTTCGTATGCCAAACTACCTTCTCCCTCTATAAAAGCACGCCTTGAATCTAATTTAGTGTTTGCCGAACCAAAGGAATCGAAAGAAGTGAAAATAGTTGAACTTTCTTTTTTTTATCGGCTTACGATTGCCGCTTCATTGGCATTGGCTTTTTTATCGATATCGGGTGCTGGATATTTTTGGAACAAATGGCAAGTGGTCGAAGGGCGTTTGGTTGTATTAGAATCGAGTAAATCGGTGTTGGTCAATACGGTAAAAAATACCCAACAGCAATTAGAAGGAGCCGTAAATTACCTCCAGTTGATGAAGGATACCAATGCAGTATTCATAACGTTAAAAGGGTCTTCTTTATCGCCCAATGCGGCTGCAAAAGTACTTTGGAATAAGTCTACGAAAGAAGTTTACTTAAGCGATTTAGCCTTACTTCCAGCACCTACTTCCGAGCAGCAATATCAATTGTGGGCGATTGTAGACGGGCAACCTGTAGATGCAGGAGTGGTAGAAATGGATAAAGGGATTTTTACCCATCAGTTAAGAGCAGATGGAAATGTTCAGGCTTTTGCCGTGACATTGGAGCCAAAAGGAGGAAGTGCTACACCTACGCTTACAGCGTTGTTTTTGATAGGGAAGGTTTAGTTTGTATTTCTAAATTTTCCGCTTACAGCAATTTTAAGATAATATCGTCCACACTGATACCTTCGGCTTCCGCTTTGAAATTTCGTACTACACGGTGTCTTAAGATGGGAAGCGCTATTGCTTTTACATCTTCAATATCGGGCGAATATTTATTGTTGAGCAATGCATTGCATTTGGCACCCAATACTAAGAACTGAGAAGCGCGAGGTCCTGCCCCCCATTCCAAGTAGCTATTTGTCATAGTACCTGCAAGTTCATTGCCCGGTCTTGTTTTATGGACTAGTTTTACGGCGTATTCGATTACATTGTCGGCCACGGGTACTTTTCTGACCAATTCTTGGTACATTAGAATTTCTGCTGCGGTAAGAATTGGGTTGACTTCTGCTTTGGTATTGGAAGTTGTTTTTTTTACGACATCCAATTCTTCTAGATACGTTGGGTAATCCAGTTTTAGGTTAAACATAAACCTGTCCAACTGTGCTTCAGGAAGAGGGTAGGTACCTTCTTGCTCAATTGGATTTTGAGTGGCGAGTACAAAGAATGGTTTATCTAGTTTGTAAAGTTGTCCTGCTATAGTTACGGATTGCTCTTGCATGGCTTCGAGCAGGGCAGCTTGTGTTTTTGGAGGAGTACGATTTATTTCATCGGCTAAAATAATATTAGCGAAGATCGGTCCTTTTACGAATTTAAAATTACGATCGGAATCTAACGTTTCAGAGCCGAGAATATCGGAAGGCATCAAGTCTGGCGTAAACTGTATTCTCTTGAAATCTAAATGCAGCGCTCTTGAAATGGTATTGATAAGAAGTGTTTTGGCTAAGCCTGGTACACCTACTAAAAGACAGTGTCCTTGACAAAAAACGGCGGTAAGTAAAAGTTGTACCGCTTCTTCTTGACCTACTATTACTTTAGCAATTTCAGTTTTTAATTTTTTATTTGCCTCAAAAAGGGCGTTAGCAGCTTCTACGTCTGAAGAAAATTTTTCCATTATTGATTATTGTGTTTTTAAAATCTGACAATCTTTGTAGTCTTGATTTATATCTATATAAACTTCGCTTTTTGTTTTGTCAAACCAAAGGTT
This sequence comes from Cytophagales bacterium, assembly GCA_043718845.1. Taxonomy (GTDB): domain Bacteria; phylum Bacteroidota; class Bacteroidia; order Cytophagales; family Cytophagaceae; genus JANYCO01. The sequence goes on along the minus strand of JAYSUZ010000326.1, from coordinate 13,327 downwards.
AATAGCATTGTTTTTTTTCTCTTCTTGAGTAGCGGTCAAAATTTTCTGATAGTCGTCTTTTAGATTTGCTTGGTGAGGCGCTGTTCTGCTTTTATAATAAACAATTCTTACCGCTTCAGAGCCATCTTCCATTTGGAAAATGATAGGTTTTGTAATCGTCCCTACTTTCATGGTGTCTATTACAAAAAACAAAGCGGGGTCTATATTTTCTAGCGTTATTCTAGTATCACCAGTAGTAGCGTCTTGAAACATTCCTCCATTTGCACCCGTTAGTTTATCGTCGGATAGTTCTTTTGCCGATTTCGAAAAATCCAGATTACCTTTACTAATTTCAGTTTTGATACTATCTAAGAATAGAGCAGAAGAAGAGATGTCTTTTTTTGACGAAGCCGCTTTTATAAGAATATGACGGGTGCTGTATTCATTTCCTCTACGCGCAATAAGTTGAATGAGGTGGTATCCGAACTCACTTTCTACAATCCCTGATAGTTCGTCTGGTTTCAGTTTCAGTGCTGCCGTTTCATACGGAGGTACTAGGTCTCCTTTTTTCATGAATCCAATTTCACCTCCAAGTTTACCAGAGCCTAAATCTTCTGAATAGAGCTGGGCCAATTCTGCAAAATTTTCTCCATTTACAATGCGCTCTCGTATATCTGAAAGTTTTTTAATGGCTATACTTTTTTGACTTTTACTTACGAATGCTTTTTTTACAATTTGTCCTACTTCTACTTCTGTAGAAAAATAAGGCAAGCTGTCTTTCGGTATTTCACTATAGAATTTTTTCACATCACCAGGCGTCACTTTTATTTTACTCGTAATGTTGTCTTGCATTTTTTGAGTAATCATTTGTTCTTTCACCTGTTTTCGTAAGTCCGCTTTTAAATCATCTAGGGATTTTCCATAATAAGCCTCTAGTTTATCCGCACCACCTACTTGAGAAATGAAATACTGCATTCTCCTTTCCAGTTGCTCGTCTACGGCCGCTCTGTCTACTACTATAGAGTCAATCTCCGCCTTTGCAAGCATTAGTTTGTTTATTATTAATGTTTCAAATACTTTACAACGTACTTCGCTGGGCGAAACATTTTCCATGTTGGCTTTAAATTGTTCTACCGCTATATTTAATTCTGATTCAAGAACAATGTAGTTGTCAACTTTTGCAATAATTCTGTCTATCATTTGAGCCTGTGCACCAAGATTGAATAGGACAAGAAATAGTATACACGCACTATATTTATTAAAAAAACGATTCATTAGTATAATTTTATCTTCTTAACGCTAATACCTTTTATAAAGTACCTGCAATATACGATTTTATTCCTTCTTTATAAAAATGAAAAAAGACCGAATTTCGGTCTTTTTTCATTTTTGATACAATGCTAGAGGGTTATTTTTTAATAAGTTTTTGTAGTTCTTCTTCAAATGTTACTAAAGGGTACTTCTTTTTTAGATCAGCAATCCATTCTTTCTCTAAGTAAGATTGATAATCTGAAATAGATAAGCCTCTAGCTTCTTCAAATGTTTTATTTCTAGGCTCTTCTATGTTTTTCAATACGATGTAGTTTATTCTGCCATCTTTTAAAACCGTATAAGACCCTACTTTCCATTCTATAGAGTCAAGGGCTGCTTGCTCTCCTTTTTGAAACAAGCCATCCGTCACTTGTAGCGACAAGGCTGCTTTTTCATTAAATTGGGCTTCTAGTGCTTTTTTAGAAGAAGAGTAGAAGTGAAAGGACAAGGTTCTATCGGCGTCTTTATCTTTTGCCAATTTACGTGATGCTGCTTTTCCAAGGTCTTTTGTGAGGATTCTATTTTCTGCAATTCCTCTTCCTACCAAATATGCTTTTACAGAGTCTGCTCTTAATTTTGATACTGCAGCCGTTTCTGAAAATTCTCTTAACCCTCTAAGCTCAAGAATAAGTGTTTTATCTTTCACTAAAGGAGGGATTACTTGATCGATTTTCTTTTTCAATTCATCGCTTAATACCGGTTTGTTATAGCCAAATAAAATAGGAGCAATTTTAGGCTCACTTACAGCGTACAGCTCTTTCGTCAATTCTATTTTTAATTTATCAAGCGTTTCTTTGTTGTTTACATTATATATAGTGGCTTGAGCACGTGTATTCCAACGGTAGTTAGTGTTGTTTTGTTTAAAAAAAGCTTTTAGACCAGCAGTATCTTCGATAGCCTTAGACCATACTTTGTCATCCATTAATTGAAAAAGTAGAATCCCGTCGCGGTATTCACGTACCAACATTTTATAGTCAATATATTTGGTTTCTAAGTGGATTTCTTCATACGTAATAAGGCTTGTATTGCTATAGTCTTTGTATAGATTTCTCATGTATTGAGAAGCCGAAATTCCTTTCTTAGGCTTTTGATTCGTTTTTACGTAGTCGAAAAAATTGGAGATGGTATATTTTTCGTCTTTGATTGTAAACAACGTGAAGTTTGCTTTTTCATCAATTGTTTTAGAAAAAGCACCTATTAATAACGTGCTGTCCGCTAATGCACAAGTTGCTTCTATAGCTTTTGTATTTTCAGTAAAATTATTTTCTTTTTTAAGTCGGACAATAAGCGCTGTTTTATTGAGTTCGGAACGTGCGTCTTTGGCTACTTTGGATTTTATGGTAGTTTCTAAGTCTTGGTACGTTTCTAGTTTTTTCTTTTCCAACAATTTGATAATATGCCATCCATAAGGGGTCTGTGTAGGCGTAGAAATATCGCCAATAGCGACTAATTTAAACGAAGCATCTTCAAAACTAGGAATCATTCTGCCGGTAGAAAACCAGGGAAGTTCACCGCCTTTACTGCTTGAGTTTACATCGTCAGAAAATTGCTTTACTAATGTTTCCCATTTTTCACCGTCTTTTAGTTTTTTGTAAATCTCTTCTATTTTTTGTGTAGCGGCCAAAGAGTCCGCAGTAGGAATTCCGGAGGTAGCGCGTACCATAATATGCGCTACTTTAACTTGACCTTGAGAAGGTCTTCTTCCATGTACTTTAAGGATGTGATAACCAAATTTTGTTCTTACAGGGGCTGAAATTTCGCCTACCTTAGTTTTATAAGCGGCTTCTTCAAAAGGATAAACCATTTGAAGTGCTGTAAAATAACCAAGATTTCCTTTGTTGGACTTAGCAGAAGGGTCGGTAGAGTATTCGGAAGCTAGTTTGCCAAAATCTTGACCATCTACTGCTTTTTGACGGATATTCATTATTTTGTTGTAGGCTATTAACGTATCTTTCGGATCTGCATCGGGACCCAATTCGATAAGAATGTGCGAAGCGTTTACTTCTTCTTTCATTCGCTCATAAGCTTCTCTACAAAGTTGCTCGGTAACACCTTTTTCTGTCAAATAAGGTTGCGCAAGTTGTTTGCGGTACCCTTCTAACTCTTTCTTGAACGAAGAAGCGGTATCTAATCCCAATTCTTCCGCCTCTTTTACTTTTAATCGAAAATTGGTGTATAAATCTAAATATTCTTTCAGACTTTGGCGTGTATAAGCATCCTGAGCTGAAGCATTGTTCTTTTTGTACACATATTCAAATTCTGGCGAATAAATAGCATTCGCACCAAATTTCACCAAAACAGGTTGTGTAGCAACAGGTGTTTTGGTAGTGTTCGTTTTGCTTACGCTCGTTTGTTGCGAAGATTTACATCCGAAAAACAAGAGTGCGGAGACCGCAATTACATTAGTTATACGTTTCATGATTGTTGAAAAATGTTAAATATAGTTAACAAGGTACAAGTTTAAGTATATTTATTCTAAAATAAAACCTTTCTTTCCCCTATCTTTGTGTTATGATAAGTCAAGGTAAATTATATCTCATTCCCACAGTATTAGCTGAAAATACAGCCGATAAAGTACTTTCTCCTCAAATTAGGGACATCGTATCAAACACCGATTACTTTTTTGTAGAAGAATTACGCACGGCAAGAAGGTTTATTAGTGCGCTAAAAATAGGAAAACCAATAGAAAGCCTTCATTTCTTTGAGTTAAACAAAGATACCACAAAGGATGCCTTTCAAAAAGATTTTGATAGCCTTCCCAAAGGTGTCGATGTAGGAATCTTGTCGGAAGCAGGCTGTCCAGGGGTCGCAGATCCAGGTTCGATGGCTGTGGCGTATGCGCATAAAATAAATATGGAGGTGATGCCACTTGTAGGGCCGTCGTCTATTCTGTTGGCGCTTATGGGTTCAGGCTTTAACGGGCAATCGTTTTGTTTTCATGGGTATTTGCCTATTGATAAGGCGGAAAAAATAAAAGTAATCAAAGCGCTAGAAAAGGAGTCTAAAGCACGCAATCAGACTCAGATTTTCATGGAAACACCCTATCGAAATATGAAAATGTTGGAGGAAATTCTCCCTGTATTGAATGGAGAAACAAAATTTTGTATTGCCTCTGGACTTACTACGGGAAGTCAATATATTAAAACAAAGAAAATAAAAGATTGGCCTAAATATTTACCGGATATTCATAAAAAACCAACAATATTTTTAGTGCAAGGGTAATGTTTGTAATTTGATAATTCTCAATTGGATACGTTGAGGCTGCTGTATTCGTGGTTTGATTCATTATGTAATTTAATCTAAATAAATGATTAATAGTTATTTAAGAATGATAATAACTATTTTTTCTTTTTGTCTCAAATTCCCTTAATTTCGTAACCGCTTAGCGTATTTGTCCACTGAAACAAGCTAAGGGTTATTTACTAGTTTAAAACTTAAAATTCATAATTTAATAGAACAGTATGCCTTATTTATTTACTTCCGAATCGGTATCCGAAGGACACCCCGACAAATTAGCCGATCAAATTTCTGATGCTCTTATCGACAACTTTTTAGCCTTTGACCCTTCGTCTAAAGTTGCTTGCGAAACACTTGTTACCACAGGCCAAGTTATCCTTGCGGGAGAAGTAAAATCTACGGCTAATTTGGATGTGCAAAAAATTACTAGAAAAGTGATTGAAAAAGTAGGCTATACCAAATCGGAATATATGTTTGAAGCCAATTCTTGTGGTATACTTTCTGCTATTCACGAGCAGTCTGCGGACATCAACCAAGGGGTAGAAAGAAAAAATCCTGAAGAACAAGGTGCTGGTGACCAAGGTATGATGTTTGGTTATGCTACGAGAGAAACAGAAAACTATATGCCGTTGGCATTGGATTTGGCACACAAATTATTAGTAGAACTTGCTGCCATAAGAAGAGAAAATACAGAAATAAAATACCTACGTCCAGATGCAAAATCTCAAGTAACGATTGAGTATTCTGACGACAATACGCCTATTAGAATTGACTCTATCGTAATCTCTACGCAACACGACGACTTTGATGAAGAAGGTAAAATGTTGGCTAAAATCAAACAAGATATTGTAAGCATCTTAATTCCAAGAGTGAAAAAACAATTGGCTAAACCTGAGTTACAAGCCTTGTTTACTGATAAAATTACTTACCATATCAACCCAACGGGTAAATTTGTAATCGGTGGTCCACACGGCGATACTGGTCTTACAGGTAGAAAAATTATTGTAGATACTTACGGTGGAAAAGGCGCACACGGTGGTGGTGCTTTCTCTGGAAAAGATCCTTCTAAAGTAGACCGTTCTGCAGCTTATGCTACGCGTCACATCGCTAAAAATCTTGTAGCGGCTGGTCTTTGCGATGAAGTATTGGTTCAAGTTTCTTATGCTATTGGTGTTGCAAAACCTTGTGGTTTGTATTTGAACACTTATGGTACTTCTAAAATAAAAATGACGGATGGCGAAATTGCTAGAAAAGTAGAGCAATTATTCGACTTACGTCCTTACGCAATCGAACAACGCTTAAAACTTCGTAATCCTATGTACTCCGAAACTGCGGCTTATGGCCACATGGGAAGAGTAAACGAGACGGTAACCAAAGTATTTGAAATGCCTGACAAAACGAAGAAAGAAATGAAAGTAGAACTTTTCACTTGGGAGAAACTGGACTACGTTGATAAAGTGAAAAAAGAATTCGGCTTGTAATACTAGAAGCTAGATTCAGGATGCTAGATTTAATATCTACGATACAATTTTTAACGGGCATCTTGAATCTAGCATCTTATTAACTTATAAATTTCCTCTGTTACTATGCTTTCACATCTTGTAATAAAAAACTACGCCTTAATAAAACACTTAGAAATTTCCCCTTCTAGTGAGCTTAACATCATTACGGGCGAAACAGGTGCTGGGAAATCCATCATGCTGGGCGCTATTGGTTTGATGTTAGGCAATCGCGCAGATACAAAGGTGTTGTTTGATGAAAAAGAAAAATGTGTCATCGAAGGTACGTTTTCAATTTCGGGATACGATTTGAACTCCTTTTTTGAAGAAGCCGATTTAGAATACGAATCGGAATGTATTATCCGCCGAGAGATTAGTGCCAGTGGTAAATCCAGAGCGTTTATAAACGATACTCCTGTAAATTTGGATGTACTGAAAAAATGGGGTAGTTCGCTGATAGACGTGCATTCACAACACGAAACATTACTTTTGGGCAGTGCAAATTTCCAAATTTCAATAGTAGATGCTTTTGCTGGAAATAAAAACCTTCTAGCCGAGTACAAAAGCCTTTTTAAAGAATATAAAACGATTCAAGCCGAATACGAGGAGATTACTTCAAAAGCCAACGAAGAAAAAAAACAACTCGACTACAACAGTTATTTACTCAAAGAACTCTCCGATGCCGCTTTGATAGAAGGCGAACAAGAGAAAAAAGAAGAGTCGCTGAAAGTACTGGAAAATGCAGAACACATTAAATCCAAACTCGATGCGGCGTATACGCTTCTTTCTGGTGGTACCAATCAAGATTTAATTTCGCTTGCACAAGATACCCGAAAATTGCTGGACCAGATAAGTAGCCTTTCTCCCGCTTATGAAGCGTTGAAAGTGCGCTTGCAGTCTACACTCATTGAACTGAAAGACATTGCTGCGGAGTTGGAAACTGAAAATGAAAAAGTAGAATACAATCCACATGCGATAGAAAAAACACAGGAGCGCTTGAGTCTTTTGTATACCCTTCAGAAAAAACACCAGGTACAGACAGAGTCCGCTCTCCTTGATATACAACAGGAGTTGGAAAAGAAAATGGAGTTTACCCTAAATTTGGATGAGCATATTGCCGCACTCAAAAAGAAGATGGAAGCGCTTTATAAAGAATTGCTGAGCAAAGGAAAAAAACTTAGTGAAACGAGACAAAAGTCGGCAGCTCCAATAAAGAAGGACTTGGAAGCGTTGTTGGTAGAAGTAGGAATGCCTAATGCGGCGATTTCGGTAGAAGTGAAAGAGGCAGAACCCACGATCAATGGGATTGACAGCGTTTCTATATTGTTCAGTGCTAACAAAGGTATTGCGCCGCAAGAATTAAAAAATGCCGCTTCGGGAGGAGAGTTTTCGAGGTTAATGCTTTGTATTAAATATATTTTGGCCGATAAAACGGCCCTTCCAACTATTATTTTTGATGAAATCGATACAGGAGTTTCGGGTGAAGTAGCAATAAAAGTAGGAAAGATGATGAAGCAAATGTCCACAAATCATCAGGTGATAAGTATCAGTCACCTGCCACAGATAGCGGCGCAGGGTAAATCGCACTACTATGTTTACAAAGACAATTCTTCGGAAAAAACAATCAGCAAGATGAAATTGCTAACCGAAGAAGAGCGTGTAAACGAAATAGCACAAATGATAGGCGGAAGCAAACCGAGTGAAACTGCTGTACAGAGTGCTCGGGAGATGTTGGCGGTGTAGGGTTTTATAAGCAAATATGGTCTGAGCCACAGACCATGGAGTAGAAGCCGTTGGGCTGTGTGAATCAGTTTGTGGAGGATATTTTTGTAGCGCTATTTTATTTTTGAATATTATTTTATTTTTTTAATTGAACTAGACAATGGAAGAACACCAACTTATAGAATGGAAAGAAAGCTGGCGCGACGAATACCTGAAATGGATATGCGGTTTCGCTAATGCACAAGGAGGAATGCTTGTGATAGGTAAAAACGATGAAGGGGAAGTCGTTGGATTAATGAATGCTAAGCGTCTTTTAGAGGAAATACCAAACAAAATAAAGGATATTTTGGGTGTGGTAGCAGATGTAGACTTGAGAAATGAGGACGATAAAAATTTCATTGAAATACAGGTAGAAGCGTATCCTTATCCTGTAAATTATAAGGGGCAATACCACTACCGCAGTGGAAGTACAAAGCAAGAGCTTACGGGAGGAGCATTAACTACTTTTTTACTAAAAAAATATGGATTACAATGGGATGCAGTACCGCTTCCCAATCTGTCGTCAAAAGAGCTAGAACTCGAAGCGTTCAGGTTATTTGCTCAAAAAGCAGTCCGAAGCGAACGGCTGGAGAAAGATATAGTGAAGGATAACCCTGAATCAATACTCAAAAAACTTCATATGTACGAGGGGCGTTATCTTAAACGTGCCGCAGCCATACTTTTTCATCATGATCCAGAGGAATTTGTGACAGGTGCTTATATTAAAATTGGTTTTTTCAGAACCGACTCCGATCTTGCCTATCAGGATGAAATCCATGGAAATCTTTTTCAGCAAGTAGATCAAACGTTAGATTTATTGCTGACTAAATACATGAAAGCCTCTATTCGATACGAAGGACTTCAGCGTGTAGAACAATTTCCTTTCCCAGTGCCTGCATTGCGGGAGGCGTTGCTCAATGCATTAGTCCATAAGGATTATAGCAGCGGAAACCCTGTTCAAATCAGCGTTTATGAAACTAAAATAATTTTCTGGAATGCAGGGAAATTACCAGAACAATTGACTCTCGAACTGTTGCAGAAAAAACACCCTTCTATACCTTTCAATCCTCTTATTGCGGCTGTTTTTTTCCGTGCAGGGTATATTGAAACTTGGGGGAGAGGGATCGAAAAAATTAATAAAGAATGTCTTATAGCCAATTTACCATTGCCCGAAATTAATTATGAATATACAGGGATGATGATTTCTTTTTTTACCAAAGGAAAAACGTCGGAGAAAACGTCGGAGAAGGCGTCGGAGAAAACGTCGGAGAAAACGTCGGAGAAAATCCTCCGATTGATTGATGATAATTTTCAAATTACTATAAATGAGATGGTTGATAAAATTGGTGTTTCGCAACGTTCCATTGAAAGGAATTTGAAAAAGCTACAAGGAGAACATAAACTGGAGCGTATTGGTCCTGATAAAGGAGGGTATTGGAAGGTGATAGGGTAATATTATATAATATCTTAAAAGGTAGATGATTAGATGTATAAATTTATTTTTGTACTCCCCCAAATAATAGTAACTTTGCATATTATATTAAAACTAACACGTTTCAAAAATGGCTTATAACTTATTAAAAGGTAAAAGAGGTATCATATTCGGCGCATTGGATGAAAATTCTATCGCTTGGAAAGTAGCGTTGAAAGCACACGAAGAAGGTGCTCAGTTTGTACTTACAAACGCTCCAATAGCAATGCGTATGGGCGAGATAAACAAATTGGCTGCTCAGACTAATTCTCAAATCGTTCCTGCGGACGCTACATCACTCGAAGACTTAGAAAATTTGATTACCAAATCGGTAGAAATTTTAGGCGGTAAAATTGACTTTATTCTGCACTCGATAGGCATGAGTCCTAACGTGCGTAAAAACAAAGACTACGGCGATCTTAACTACGAATGGTTTTTAAAAACCTTAGATATTTCGGCACTTTCTTTCCATAAAGTAATGCAAATAGCAGAGAAAAAAGACGCTATGAACGAATGGGGTTCTATTCTTGCACTTACCTATATCGCCGCTCAACGTACACTGCCCGACTATTCTGATATGGCACAAGCCAAAGCAGCATTGGAGTCTATCGCTAGAAGTTATGGCTACCGTTATGGTAAATTGAAAAATGTACGTGTGAACACTATTTCCCAATCGCCAACGGCTACTACTGCTGGTAAAGGCATAGCAGGTTTTGGTGGGTTTATGGAATTTGCAGATAAAATGTCTCCACTTGGAAACGCCAATGCGGAAGAATGTGCCAACTACTGTGTGGCCATGTTCTCTGACCTAACGAAAAAAGTAACCATGCAAAATCTGATGCACGACGGTGGATTCTCTACTACAGGCATGACAGAAGATGTGTTGGCAAAATTTAACTAAGACAGCTAAGTAAATGCTATAAATAAAAAATCCGAATCTTGTATTCGGATTTTTTATTTCACTATAAAATTATGGGTGTACTAACTTTTACGAAAAAAATAAAAAATAAGGTGCAGAAAATAATGGCTCCTTATTTATATAGTGCCGCTTATGAAAGGGCTAAATTTACCGTTTGGGGGTTGGCTATTCGGGAGTGTTTATATAGTATACCTCAATTTTTTGATTGGAAAAGTCCATTATTTTCGTTTCTGCGGGTTGTAAAATATTTCAGTTATGGTTGTCTAAGGGTATTCACAGGTAGAAGTATTCGGATTAGCTATGGCTACAAAGCAGAAGATAGACTGATAGAGTCTTTGTTAAAACCAATCATAACTCAAAATGGTTTTTATGTAGAAGTGGGGTGCAACGAACCACTTTTTGCATCAAATACATTTCTTTTCTACAAAAGAGGATGGAAAGGAATCTGTATCGATCCAAATGAAAAACTTATTAAGAAGCACAAAAGAATTCGACCTAGAGATCAAGCTTTTTGTGCTTTTGTGTCGGATGAGGAAAAAGAGATTGAATATGTAGAACTTGTAAACGAAGGGTTATCTTCAGGCGATTCCGCACATATTAACGATGCGTTGACTAGTGGTCATAAAGTAGCACTTCGTAGAAAAATAAATTCGCTTCGGTTGACGACTATTTTAGATCAATTAGAGGCTCCTCAGAATTTCGATTTTCTTTCTGTGGATGCAGAAGGAAGCGACTTTAAGGTATTGCAATCGCTGGATTTTGAAAAATATACGCCTAAGTTAATAATTGTAGAAGCAGATGATTTTGACCCTTCCCATCCCTTAAACCATGAGGTTTACAATTTTTTAATTTCGAAAAAGTACTTTTTTCATGGAAGTATTCTTACGAACTTATTTTTTTTAAAAGACAGAAAGGAAATATTTAGTTAAAAATGGAACAGCGCATACCACCCATTTCTATTTTTCCTGAGCATGAAAATATAGGGTTTCGTTATTTGGCTCTTGGAGATTCGTATACCGTGGGAGAAGGCGAACTTTCGGCGAATTCTTTCCCGTCTTTATTAGTGCAAAAACTTGAAGAAAAGGGAATAAAAGTAGGTTTTCAGAAAATAGTAGCGCAAACAGGCTGGTGCACCAACGATTTAATGGACGCCATCAAAACGGCTGCTCTAAAGGAGGAGTTCGATTTGGTTTCCTTGCTCATTGGCGTCAATAACCAGTATCAAAAAAAGGATATTGCGGAGTATCGTATAGAATTTAAAGCGTTGTTGCAATTGGCTATTTGTTTGGCGAAGGGTAGAAGTGAAAATGTTTCTGTTTTGTCCATTCCAGATTATGGCGTTACGCCTTTTGGAAGTGCTAATGAAATTTTTATTGGTCAGCAGATAGATGCGTATAATGTTATAAATAAGGAAATAGCAACTTCGCTAGGCGTTGTGTATTGTGATATTACCGCTATTTCGCGAGAAGCAAAAGGTGATAGTACTCTACTTTGTGAGGATAATTTGCATCCTTCTGCCAAGATGTATGCCCGTTGGGTAGCGTTACTATTTCCTCCCGTCCATAAAATGCTTCAAAACTAGGAATTTTTTAATAGTTGATAATATGCTTACCTTGGGGCTAGCAACAAACCCGTAAATGGATAGAATAACAATAGATTTAAAGTATAAAAGAGCTTTCAGAATGCTGCGAGCAGTTCTTATCTGTACTGCTTTTTCATTCCTATCTTCTGCATTAGTTGCTCAAGATTCTTTTGATAAAACGAAGATGATAAAGCGTTCTAAAAAAGGGACGAATGTTGAATATTATAAGAATGGAAGTATAAAATCGATTAGTGAATATAAGCGAAAAGTATTTTGGTATTATACAGATACGTATTGGACTATTAAGGAATATGATAAGGAAGGCAATCAAGTTCGTTTGGTAAAGAAAATAGTGCAGATGGCAAGAAGGGAAGATGCCGAAAAAATTATAAAAGAAGAAATTTATACGTTTGAACCCAAAAAAGAAGCAAATCCAAAAGAAACCATTCGTCCTGAATAAATAGCGTTTTATGAAAAAGATACTAATACTCGTACTATTTTTAGGTTTTGTGGCTTCCTGTAAGCGAGGGCCTCATGCTGGTTGTGGCTCTTGTCCTGATTTCGATAGGAAAGACTATAAAAAGAAAACAAAGTAACAATACCGTTTGGATACGAAATAATAGCGATGCTCAGCAATGGCTATTATTTCGTGTCAAACCGATTGTTATTTTACAGCTTCTCTGATTCTAATTAATTTTACCAATAAGTCTTCTAAAAGATCCAGTTGAAGCATATTGGCTGCGTCGGATTTTGCTTCATTTAGTCTAGGATGCGTTTCGATAAATAATCCATCAGCACCTACTGCTATAGCGGCTTTCGCAATTGTTTCGATCATTGTAGGGCGGCCACCCGTAACCCCAGAAAGTTGGTTTGGCTGCTGTAAAGAATGCGTACAATCCATTATTACAGGTACATCAAAGGCTTTCATTTCTACTATATTTCTATAATCTACTACAAGATCGGAATAGCCAAAACTATTTCCACGATCGGTTAGCAAAACATTTGGGTTATTCAGCGATTTTACTTTTTCTACTGCAAATCTCATGGATTGACCAGAAAGGAATTGTCCTTTTTTTACGTTTACAGCCTTGCCTGTTTGCGCTGCGGCTACGAGTAAATCCGTTTGTCTACAAAGGAATGCTGGAATTTGTAGAACGTCAACATATTCTGCTGCCATAGCGGCTTCATGGCTTTCGTGTATATCGGTTACTACAGGGATATTAAACGTATCGCTAACTTCTTTTAGGATTTTTAAGGCTTTTTCATCTCCAATACCGGTGAACGAATCTAGTTTGGTACGATTTGCTTTTTTGTAGGAACCTTTGAAGATGTATGGAATTTTGTATTTTTCAGAGATTTTGACGATGCGTTCGGCTATTTCCATAGCGACATCTCTTCCTTCTATAGCGCAGGGACCTGCCATTAGAAAAAAATTGCCGCTATCGGTGTATTTCAATTTTGGTATCGTAATCATTACAAATTATAGTTTAGAGGGCAAAGAAAATAGTTTAATCTACTAAATCCTAATCAAAGGGTTTTCATTTAAGGAATGTAGGCTGTTCCTTTTT
>JAYSUZ010000325.1:0-6301 GCA_043718845.1 Cytophagales bacterium | reverse complement strand
TATTTTCTTTTGTACCATCGTTGTTGGCATCACCGTCTACGTTATCGCTGTAGCCGTCGTTGTCTAAATCTGTGTATCCGTCAATAAGACCATCGTTGTTAGCATCTGTGCCTCCACCTTCTACTACATCCGGAATACCGTCGTTGTCAGCATCTAAATCCAAATAGTTTGGTCTACCGTCACCATCGGTGTCGAAATTGGAAATATTATCCCCACCGTTGTCTGTATCGTAAGGATCCATAAGGCCATCGCCATCAGTATCAACGTTTGTATCGATACGGCCATCACCGTCTGTATCTACTCCTCCTGCTTCTACAATATCAGGAATACCATCGTTATCGGCATCTAGATCAAATTGATTAATAATTCCATCGCCGTCTGTATCAAGACTGGTACAAACTCCGTTTGCATTCAACGTACAGAACTCAGGATCTTTATAATTTGGAATACCGTCAGCATCTACATCGTCTGATGGGTCACCGCCCACACAGGCAAATGTAGTAGCAGCTATACCACAAACTTCTATTACATCAGGAATACCATCGTTGTCGTCGTCTATATCTATAACATCGGGAGTAGGATCAGGGTCGTTGCAAGGAAAGAATTTTACCGATAGAGGTAAAATAATGTTACACCCGTTAGCATCCTGAATCGTTACATCTCCTATACCTCCATTTTGATTGGCATCTATATTTGTTCTAGGATTAGTACCTGCAGAAGGGGCGGCTATCATAGCACCTGACCACGTATAGGTGAATGCTGGACTTCCTCCAATAGAGACAATATTGACCGAAGCTCCAGTAGTCGCTACTTGACATTTTGGAGAAACGGAGGCTATCGATTGTATTTTGGCAGGGTCGGTAATTGCTACGCGGTATTCTTTACGACAAGTTCCATTTAAGACCCTTACAATATAATCTCCACTTGTAAGATTGGTGTAAGGGGAAACTGTAATAGTTGGATTGGTTGGGAATCCGTTTATTATTTTAAAAGCTTCGAAAGTAGATAGTGCAGGAACTAGTGCACTTACTGCTATCTGTCCGTTGTTATTTCCACTACAAGTGGTTACGTTTGTTGGCGTCACCGTTCCGCTAATAGCTGTTGACGTTCCTATTTCAAAAAATAGATTGCTCTTGCATTCTCCGAGCACAACTTCTGCGCGATAGTTTCCAGACCTTGTCTGAAATAAGGCATTGCCTGAAGCAATTACATAGCCATCGGTATTGTACCAAGTATACGAAGCTCCTGCGATATTGGTAATAGAAATACTGCCATCGGGTACTGGACTTGCGCAGTTGTGATTTGTTGAGGAAGTGGAAACTATGCTTGGAAAAACTGGATAGGGTACCGAAATTTCTTTAATAATTTTACAGGCAGAAGTGGGCGCTACACCCGTAATCTCCACAATGTATTTTCCTGCTTTCAAATTAGTGGCGATACTTACTACGCCTGCAGCTGTTGAATTTGCTTGGGTAATTGCAGTAGGGCCAGACCAACTATAGCTGTATGAACCTACAGGAACAGTCAAACTAATAGCTCCATTATTAGTACCACAAGCGGTAGGAGCTGTGATTGTACTTGCGGTGAACGTCGCTTCGTCGCTATTCCTTATTACAATGGTATCCAATACCAGGCAGGCAGAAGTAGTGGCAGGTGCTACAGGAGGAGTTGCAATTTTTACGATATAAATTCCTGGCGCAATATCTCTGTATGCTTTTCCATTGGCAGGGGAATTGACTGCATCTATGGTAAGAGATCCTTGAAGTACTGAATATATATAAGTAGTATTATCCGTTTCGTATACAAGAGCTCCATCTATGTTTGCAGAACAATGCGCATTACTTACAGCTCTACTTGTTATTTTAGGATTGTCGCAAGGCACTGTTACTACAACATTTGTATTTACGACATTGCTTTTTGTAAAGGTCCATAAATCAAGCCCTTTTACATCTCCAAAACTACCCGTAGTAAGAGGGAAATCGATACAAGACTGATTGGCATTTCCTCCTGTATTACCAAAAGCCCTAATGGTAGAAGTAAGCGACCTATATCCATATACAGGATCACTTGCTCCTGGATACAGCGGGT
The DNA here is from genome assembly GCA_043718845.1 of Cytophagales bacterium. GTDB lineage: Bacteria > Bacteroidota > Bacteroidia > Cytophagales > Cytophagaceae > JANYCO01. The sequence goes on along the minus strand of JAYSUZ010000325.1, from coordinate 4,213 downwards.
CGCCTACTGGAGGGAGATTTCCGCAAAGTACTGACCCAGCAGTACCAATAGATACTCCGTTTGAAAGTTTGTATCCTCTATCGTCAAAATAGGCGGTATCACTGCCTGGATTTGGGCCGTTTAATACTTTGAATGTAGGTCCACCGTTTACGCTATTCTCTACATCGACCATAGGGAAATGGTATTCTCCCGCATGAAGGGTTATTTTTGTGGGGTAAGAAGCTGGAACGGTATTGGGAGGGAATACGTCGTAATTGTTGTCGCGTCCATTCCAATAGGCTACCTGTGGGCCAACTGTGGTGCATACTCCTCTGATTACTCTATTTGTAGGAAGCGTGGGGTCATAATTAATCCCGTCCTTACTAATGATGATTTCGTAGGCAAATTTTCCATTCGTATTAAAGGTAAAATTTCCACCCGTTCCTTGGGGAGAAGTATTTCCATCTACCCCAATAAACTGAACGCCTGTAAGAGAAGGGATAAGAAAAGGGGCATTGATAAATTCCGTAGCGCTTGTTGGTATTTTGCTGTATACATTTTGAACTGGTGGCGATACAAATATTGGATATTGAGCGCCTACTACTTTCACTCCTCCGTGTGTATTGGTCAACGATGGATCTGTGCCAATCCCAACGATGTCATGGTAGAGGGGAGTTCCGTCCGTATTCTGGAACCCATACGTATTTCCAATCAATGCATAACCGTTGCCATCAATTCCCTTTAAATCCAATTCATATTCGTACCCATCTTCTGTAACGGGATAAATTTTGGAAAATTGTTGGTGCGCGGCTCCATTTCCACTGGTGCTAATCGCCATGGCATAGGTAAATATTTTTGAATTGATATCTGCAATAGACGCAGCATTTGCGCGGATAGTAATATCCCAAATCGATATTGCAGCATTTGTAGTGGCTATGGTAGGAGCATTTACGGTGCCTGGATTTGCGGAATTATTGTTTAAGCCATTGGAAACAAACTTAACTAAATAGAAGCCTGCTTGCGTTACGGTATAGGTTAAGGGTCTATAACCTGCAACGTTGCCTGTACCATCAGCAGACCGAGGGCCAGCCAATTCAAGTGCTCTTGAATTTATAAGTCCAGCAGTACCAATTCCAGTTCCAGCTATAAGCGGTATTGGGGTAAGCGTTGAAACGTCTTCCTTGCCTCTAACTCCAAAAAGTGGAAATCCTACTGCGGGCCCTGTACCCGCAGTATTGCCATATAAGAGTATTTTTCCCGCTGTTCCACCATTGTTGGATCCAAGCAAAATTACTTCTCCTACCTCTGCATACACATACCATGAGGTATTTCTCCAAATGGCATTTTGTAAATAGGTAGTTGTTGCATGCTGGTCGATTCCAAACCGTTGGTTAGTAAGTGGAGCGTAAGTAGCAGGAAATAAAGTTCTTGAGCCTTCTGCCTTCGCATTATTGCTGGTTGATATAACAGCAACTCCTATGAGAATGGTCAATAGGATTCTAATTCCGTAGTTTTTAAGCATTTAATGTATAGGTTTAGTATTGAATTGTCCCTTGAATATCAATCAAGGCGTTTTTGTATTCCTTCGAGTCTTATAAGTATACTTTTTTTGAATATAATGAGCCTATCACGTATCTAACCAGAAAGTAGAGGTGAAATAAACTATTTTTATTTTTTTAATATTATTAATTATCTGACAGTAAGAAAATTGTTTGTTATGATTGGCTTACTGTTTTTCTTAGTCGGCTTTGGTATAATTCACTTTTATGTATGTACCAAAGGTGCAAATTTAATATGTACAAATATTAATTCCCTTGATATAGGTCAAGTCTGGTAGAAAAATATTACTATTATAAAAAAATAGTTCTTCATAATTGTATGCCCTATCCTGAATATTTTAAGACAGCATTTGCCAATGTACAAATAGACCATCCCTTAAGTCCTGAGTCTATTGAGGACTTATATAATTGCTGTGTCCTTAAAGAATGCCCTAAAAATACACTCCTTCTGAAAGAAGGCCATGTCGCCAACACACTGTGCTTAATGGTGAAAGGGCTGGCCAGAAGTTATTTCTATCGCAATGGAAAAGAAGCTACTAGTTGGATTACGCCAGAGAATACTCCTTTCACAAATTTCAGAAGTTTTATCACAAAAGAACCTTCCAAGGAGTATATTGTTGCAGTAGAGGATTGCATATATTATGAAATGACAAGGGAAAATCTTTATAACCTCTATGATATTCATATCTCTATGTTACAATTAGGGCGCATTATCACTGAAAATCATTTTCTACGTCACGATGAATATGTCTATGACTTATTATTTAACACGGCAGAGGATAGGTATAAAAATTTTGCACTGAATTACCCTACGCTATTCGATCGTATGAAACGAAAAGATATCGCGTCTTACCTTAATATGAGCCCAGAAACACTTAGTAGGGTGAGAGCGAAAGTTACAGGCTAATAAGATTCGTATAATTCTTATTAGCTACACAAACATCTTCTCCAAAACGGCTCCTACCACGTAGGAAAGTCCTGCGGCGATGCCTCCCAATACAAGAGTTTCGCCAATACTCATGAATTTATTTTTCTCGGTAACGATACTTTTAAAATAACCCACAATTGCTAAGCCAACACCTGTAAGGATACAAGAATATAAAAATAAATGTGTTTTGTCTAAGTCAAATGCCCATGCAGTTAGGTAGGAGAGGAGCGGAATTAAGCCAATGGTGGCAAAAGCGATAAAGGTAACAGTGGCGGTGCTTATCGGCGTTTTTTCGTCCTTTACCATTTCTAGTTCTTCTTTCATCATGGTGTCTACCCATACGTCTTTATCCGCGATGATGGTCTGCACTACTTGTTCTAAGAGGTCTCCTTTGAATCCCTTTTTGGCGTATATTTCACGTACTTCTTCAATTTCTTTTTCACGAAGATGTTCTATTTCCCAATATTCTATTGCCTTGTGTTTGTCGTAATTGTCTTGTTCGGCTTTGGTAGAGAAGTAGTTTCCTACGGACATCGAAAATCCATCGGCAAGTAAATTGGCTACGCCTAAAATTATAACGATCGAAATATTAAGATTCGCTCCTGAAGCACCAGCTACTACAGCAAAAGTAGTGATGGCGCCGTCTATGCCGCCGTAAACAAATTCGGCAACATAATCTTTGTTGAAAAAGAGGAATTTCCCTTTAGAATGCAGTTTGGCTTCCATAATTACAAGTTAAGAAAAAATTGACAAATTCCATTCTTTGTCTTTACAATAATATAATGCTCCCTTTTCAATAGTAAGAGGGCAGTCAATATTGTTATGATAAAGTTGTCCTGTACCTAATCCTTGAGGCGCAGTTACCTTTAGTGAAGCTGCAAATTGACTCACTGCATTTAGCCCAATATTCGATTCTAGTGCCGATGTAATCCACCAGCCAATGTTTAGCTTTTCAGCAAGGCGAATCCATTCACGACTCATTTCCATACCGCCTACCAACGTTGGTTTGAGTAAGATGTATTGGGGGCGAATAAATGTTAATAGTTGTTGTTTCTCCGCTGCTGTTTTTATGCCAATAAGTTCTTCGTCCAACGCTATCGGCAATGGAGTGTTGGTGCACAATGCTTTCATCTCTTCGTGCAGCCCAGCTTTGATAGGTTGTTCGATGGAATGAAGGGTGAATTTGGAAAGTGTTTCTAATTTCTCCTTCGCCTCTTCAAAACCGAAGGCACCGTTGGCATCTACCCGAATAGTCATTTTTTCGGGCGAGAAACGTTTGCGGATACTTTCTATAAGTTTTACTTCGGTGTCGAAATCTAATGCCCCAATCTTAAGTTTTATACACGTGTAGCCTTGAAGTATTTTTTCCTCCAATTGTTGTTGCATGAATTTTTCGTCTCCCATCCATACAAGGCCGTTTATTGGGATAGCTTGTTTTTCTTCTGTAAAAGGAGTGGTAAATAAGATTCGTTTTCCTCCATTTTTTAAATCGAGGAGGGCAGTTTCCAATCCGAATAAAAGGGAAGGGAATTCTTGCAAAGCAAAAGTGTCCTGTACTTGAGGAATAGAAAAATTGGATAAGGAAATGTCCTTTATTTTCTGACAAACGTCTTGAAGTTTAAGTTCAAAATCTGTCCGATCGTCAGGACTAAGGCCTTTGAGCGGTCCACACTCTCCTATGCCAATAATCGAAGGGTTTTCGTCGTTCCAAAGTTGAATGAACCACGTGTTTTTGGTTTTCAAAACC
>JAYSUZ010000324.1:0-2891 GCA_043718845.1 Cytophagales bacterium | reverse complement strand
CTTCGCCTGCTACTGCTTTTGCTAACAATGTTTTACCTGTACCTGGAGGGCCTATCAATAAAGCACCTTTTGGTATTTTGCCTCCTAGTTTTGTAAATTTTGTTGGGTTTTTAAGGAAGTCAACAATTTCTTTTACTTCTTCTTTTCCTTCTTCAAGTCCTGCTACATCGGCAAACGTGATTTTTACTTTACTTTCTGCATCAAACAGTGCCGCACGTGATTTTCCAATATTAAATATTTGTCCACCAGGGCCTGCATTTGTAACCCTTCTCATGAGGTACCAAAATCCAACAACGATAAGTACTAGCATTCCCCAGCTTATCAATTGTCCAGAAACATCGGAGCGGTTGCCGTCCATTTCTAAGGCTATCTTATCGGCTTCCGCTACTTTTTTATCTTTGTTTAACTTTTCATACCACTCTTCGAAGTTTTCGGAAGAGCTAACTTCGAATTGAAGATGAGGTCCTTGGCTAACTGAAAAAGGAGTATTTTCTTTTAGAATATCCTTGTAATAAGCATTTTTTAGTGCTGGTTCATTCAGCGTTACTTCTACAATTTTATCGTTTACTACCAATATTTTTTTTACATCGTGGCGCAAGTATATATCTTCGAATTTTTTCTTGCTGATTTTTTGTACAGAGCCTTGTCTCCCAAACCACATGATACCAAAAATAATAGTAAGCAATGAAATGATTACCCAGACCTGATAGCTTGGTCGCTCACCACCTTGCTTTGGCTTAAGGGGATTGTTTGGTAAAGAACTTTTCTTTTTCGGATTCTTGTCCAACTTTATATCCTTATTTTCTTCCATTCGATTCGTAGATTATCTTTTTAATTATTTTGAAGACTTCTTTTTTGGAGCAGCAGCTTTCTTAGCAGCTACTTTTTTAGCAGCGGGTTTTTTAGCTACCGCTTTTTTGCCAGCGGCAGTTTTAGCGGCAGGTTTTTTTCCTCTAGGTTTTACCCCCGTTTTCGATTTTCCAGCTACTGTTACATTCGGCTTCGTTTTTGCTTTTTTCTCTTTTACCTCAGGTTTCACCTTAGGTTCTTTTTTAGGTTTTTTGGTAGGTTCTGAAGTTTCATCGTCCAAGACAGTGATGTCTGCATCGCCCCAAAGCTCTTCCAATCCGTAAAACTCACGACGGTCTGTTCGGAATATATGGGCTACTACATCTGCATAATCGAGGAGTATCCACTCTCTGTTTTGCATTCCTTCTTTCTTCCAAACATCCACGGCTATAGCTTTCCATACCTCCTCTTCGATAGAAGATCGAATAGCGTCTACTTGAGTGTCGGTGTTGGCGTTGCAAAGGATGAAATAATCAGCTACTGCAGATTTTACATTTTTCAAATCTATAATGGTAATCCCAAGCGCTTTTTTCTCTTGCATTCCCTTTACTATCAAGTCTACTAGACTTATATCGATAGATTTCTTCTTAGCAGAGGGTGCTTTAGAAGATACTTTTTCTTTATTATTAGCCACTAATTATATTGTTATGTGTATTTTTGCCTAAAATTATAAAAATAATTGTACAATATCTCAGCCAATACCATATTTACAGGGAAAATCCTTGTATATCTGACAACCTGTCATTCTACGAATGAATATGCCAGCAGACTGATAGCCGATAGCGCTCCTATAGAAGGTACACTTGTCATTACGCCCGAGCAGACCAATGGGAAAGGTCAAAGAGGTGCTTCTTGGGAGTCCGAAACAGGCAAAAACCTTACTTTTTCGCTTATTTTGAAGCCTTCTTTTCTTGCCCTCTCACATCAATTCTTTTTGAATGTAATTAGTTCATTGGCCGTTCGAGACACTGTTGCGCATTTTCTACAAACAGAGGTGAAAGTGAAATGGCCAAACGATATCTATCTTAATGACAATAAGTTGGCTGGTATACTTATCCAAAATACCATTAAAAAAGATAGATTTGGCTATTCTATTATGGGAATAGGGTTAAATATAAACCAAACCATTTTTTCCGACAAAAAGGCTATTTCTATGAAAAATCACACTTCCCAAGAATATTCTGTGGAAGCGGTGCTAAATAACCTGCTCTCTTCTATAGAAAGCTACTATTTAAGACTCCGAAACAATGAATTAGAGGCGTTGAATGAGTTGTATATAGCTCATTTGTATAGAGTTGGCGAAGAGCATTCGTATAAAACAGCACACGATACATTTCGAGGGGTTCTTAAAGGTATTGACGAAAGTGGTAATTTAAAGATTGAATCAGAGGGGCTGGTGCGGGTGTTTTCCTTCAAAGAAGTGGAATTCTTGTGAGAATGAATTATATTTGTGTTCTTATTGTTGTACTGAAAATTAAAAAAAATAACAAAAATAATGGTTGATACATTTACAAAATTTAAAGTTAAAGACATGTCTTTGGCCGAATGGGGTAGAAAAGAAATTCAATTGGCGGAAGCAGAAATGCCAGGTCTTATGTCCATCAGAAAAGAATTTGGTCCATCAAAGCCTTTGAAAGGCGCAAGAGTAGCAGGTTGTTTGCACATGACTATTCAGACAGCTGTTTTGATAGAAACCTTGATCGAATTGGGTGCGGAAGTTACATGGTCTTCGTGTAATATTTTCTCTACGCAAGATCATGCTGCTGCGGCAATTGCTGCTGCTGGAATTTCAGTTTATGCTTGGAAAGGGATGAACGAAACAGAATTTGACTGGTGTATCGAACAAACATTATTTTTTGGAGAAGATAAAAAGCCATTGAACATGATTCTTGACGATGGTGGCGATCTTACCAATATGGTATTGGACAGATTTCCAGAGTTGGCAAAAGACATCAGAGGTATTTCGGAAGAAACTACTACGGGTGTATTGAGACTTAGAGAAAGAGTGCAAAAAGGAACGCTTACTATTCCTGCTATCAATA
>JAYSUZ010000323.1:0-6308 GCA_043718845.1 Cytophagales bacterium | reverse complement strand
ATGACTCAGTTACAAAATCTAAATTTGACAACAAATACGGATGTAAAGAATCGTTGGTAGATGCTATCAGAAGAGCTACAGACGTGATGATGGCTGGTAAAGTAGCCGTAGTAGCGGGATATGGTGACGTAGGGAAAGGTTCTGCAGCTTCTCTAAAAGGAGCAGGTGCTAGAGTATTGGTTTGCGAAATTGATCCAATCTGTGCGCTTCAAGCAGCAATGGATGGTTTTGAAGTTAAAAAAATGGACGATGCGGTTAAAAGAGCCGATATTGTGGTTACGGCTACAGGAAACAAAAATATCATCGTAGACCGTCACTTCAAATCAATGAGAGACAAAGCTATTGTATGTAACATTGGTCACTTCGACAACGAAATTGACATGGCTTGGTTGAATAAAAACTATGGCAATACAAAAGTAGAAATTAAACCACAAGTAGATAAATACAATGTAGACGGACACGATGTGCTTATTTTGGCAGAAGGTCGTCTAGTAAACCTTGGTTGTGCTACAGGTCACCCATCGTTTGTAATGTCTGCTTCTTTTGCAAATCAGGTTATTGCTCAATTGGAACTATGGCAAAATGCTAGTAGCTATAAAAATGACGTGTATACACTTCCAAAACATTTGGATGAGAAAGTAGCGCGTTTGCACCTTGCGAAAATTGATGTAGAACTTGATGTGCTTTCTGCGGATCAGGCCAACTATATTGGTGTAACCGTAGATGGTCCATTCAAATCGAATGAATATAGATACTAGTAATAGAGTGAACGTGTAAAAATGTAAAATAGAGGCTTGCCAAAAGTAAGCATCTATTTTTTTAGTTGATTTTAAAAGTGACGTTGCCGGTACTGGTTTTTTTAAGGCTGTCGAAATAATATTGTTTTTGGTTGTAATACAATCTGTAATACCACGCCTCCATTTGTTCGAATTCGAATGTGCCTTCATTGGAGATAGGGAGTAGCCGCTCTTCTCCTGTTATCATATTGCGAAGTAGGAGTACATTGTCTTGGGTATATTTACTTCCTGTAGAATCAAAAAGCTGTGCTGTTAGTTTTTTTTCTTTTATTTCTGCAATCGTTAAGGTGAGAAAACGAACAGAAGAAACGTTCTTTTTTGTTTGTTTCGCTAACGTTAGTTGACCGCATTTTTTATTATTAAAAGCGAGAATTAAATAGTCGGATTCGGAGTCCAACTTGATGTCGAATTCACCTTTATAGTTAACCCCAATGGAATCTAACGCTTGAGTGCTTAAATTGATGACTTGTACATTGGCGGCTTCTACGATATTTTCCGTTTCAGCATCTCTTATCTTTAAGGTTATATAATATTCAAATTTTCGCTTCAGTGCTACTTTCAATTCAATAGTTTGGTTGTCGTCGGCTTCCATTGTTGATATATTTTTTTCAAAAGATTTGTAATCAGTTTTACTGATTGTCAACGTATAGTTATGATGCAACTTGAGCGCAAAGGAAAATTGATTTATTTTGCCCTCAATTGGAACTCCAATTATAGTCTCTTCGGTTTCTGTATCGATAAGTTTAAGGGTAGGATTTAGTGGCGGAGCACTTAGTATTTCATCCGATACTTTTAGCCTGAATTCTATTTTTTTGATATAGAGTTGGTAGATGTCGTCATCCCCTTTTCCACCTTTTCTATTAGAAGTAAAATAGCCGTCTCTTTCTTTATTGTTCAAGACGATTCCGAAGTCGTCTCTCGACGAATTTATGGGGTATCCAGGGTTGAAGAGGTCTTGATTATTCGTCAGGCTGTTTGTGTTTGTATAAAAAATATCTAAGCCTCCGAGCCCTCCATGGCCGTCAGAGGCAAAGTATAAATTGCCCGATGGGCTTATGTAAGGGAATAATTCATAGCCTTCTGTATTTATGGGTTCACGAACATTTTTTGGTTTACTCCATTCTCCATTTTTTAACACAGAAAAATAGATATCCGTACCGCCATTTCCTCCTGGGCAGTCGGATACAAAGTACAAGGTGCGTTCATCTTTACTAAGAGCGGGGTGGCCTACCGAATAAAAGTCACTGTTGTGAGGAAACGGTTGAAAGTTTGTCCACGCCGCTTCTTTTTTATCCCACTCTGCTGTGAATAATTGTAGATGACTTATGGTTCCTTTTTTAGAATTTACCGTTACCATCATTTTTGTTCCATTATCATAGAAGATAGCAGGTCCTTTGTGTAGCGGCGATTTGTAGTTAAGAGTTAGCGGTTCCGCAGCGTGCCGGACAGAATCTCTTTCTTTGAAAAAATAGAGCTCGGAAAATCCAGCGTCCTTCTGCATATTCACCTGTTTTATTAATTTTAAAGAAGGTTTGTCGGAGGCAAATACGACTCCATTTTTGTGGTATACCGGACTGTAATCCGCATAAGCCGAATTGTAAATAATGGATTTTACGCTGAACGAAAAGGAGTCTCGGTAAAGTGCCTGTAAATTATGTATAGAGTTGTACCGCGCATAAGCAGAAGGTTCGTCATCGCTTTTTCTTTTGATCGGCATCCAGCGATAGGCATCTGTGTAGCGGTTGTTGGCAATCAGGATTTGGGCAAACAGCACACTGTCTCTATCGCCTAGCTTGAATCCATTGGACATCGCCTCTCGGTAGAGTTGTTCGGCATTTTCAGATTGTCCTGTTTTTAGATAAGTGTTGGCTAATTTTAGTCTAAGAGTATAGTTGTTGGCTTGTTTATTTTTTTTTAAGGCTTGGCGGTATAAGTCAATAGCAGTCATATAAGACCGTTCGCTATAATGCTTGTCGGCTCTTTTTTCTAAACTTTTGAGTTCCGTGAATATGTTTTGAGCATACTGATTGTGTACGAATAGAAAAAGAAATAAGAGGGTGTAAAAATAATTCATAGCTAAAAATATCTAGGTGCGATTACGTTTTTTCTATAATACACAAATTTGTAATTCAGTAAGAGTTCATGAGAAGCACTTGCTGCTGTACTTAGTTTATTCAGGGAAGCGTCATACGCATAGCCTAGGCTAAGCTGGTCGGTGAGCATGGCTTGTACTATGAAATTGAGGGAGGTGGCCGTTCTATAAGAAATACCAAGCCATAAAACATCGTGAATCATAACGGTTGTGTTCAAATCAAGTTGAAAGGGAGCACCTTGTACTAATTTTGCAAGTATAGACGGCTTTAACTTTAGTTGAGGGGTAAGCGAAGCTATATAGCCTGTTGTAAAAAAATACGTTTGATATTGTACGGCATTAAACGCTACACTTGAGTTTTTGCTTAGATGATCGAGGATATGTGGTATAGAAAATCCTGCATAAAATTTGTCTGAATAATAAAAGGCGCCTCCTCCAAAATTGGGTAGAAAAAAACGCACATCGTCCGATGCAAACGATGGGTCATTGGGCGTGCGAACTTCTAATTGGCTGAAACGAGAAACATAATTTGTAAACCCTGCCTGCAGACCGAGCGACAAGATGGATTTTTTAAAGTTGAGTTTGTAAGCATACGCACCATACAGCCCTGTATTGGAGGTGACTCCTATTTTGTCGTTTATAGCCGTAATGCCAAGTCCCATTTTTGATTTCTGAATAGGAGTATGGATCGACAACGTCTGAGTAGAAGGCGCGCCATCTATAGCGAGCCATTGTTTTCGTGCAATAATACTCGCACTTAAATAATCTTGAGTGCCTGCATAGGCAGGATTGAGCGGTAAACTATTAAACATATATTGAGAATATAGAGGCTCCTGCTGCGCTACTATCGGAAGTGAGCCAGCTAAAATCAGTATAAGGATTCCTATTGTTCTATTCATTTATCTGTTTAATACAACGTATCCAGAGAGCTCCGCTTTTCCATTTCCAGGCGTTACTACATAGAAGTAAGTGCCTTTGGGTAAATCACGTCCGGTTATGGTTAGTTTAACATTGGAATGCCCGCGCCACACATTGGTCACGTTGTCGTACTCCTTTTGTTCATAAACCATTTCGCCCCATCGGTTAAATATCCGGACTTGATTGCTTGGATTTAAAGTGATGTTGTCTATAATCCATTCGTCGTTTATGTTGTCGTTGTTGGGCGAAATAGTGGGGTATATTTTTATGGTTTCGTTTACTTGTTCTGCAACACTAATATGGAACAAGTCGGAATAGCTAAAAATGCAATTGCCTGATTTTACTTTTACTCTTACATAGGTAGAAGTGTCAAGATTTGTGAATTCGTAGATATTTGAATTTACGGCGATTGCTTTCCATGAAGTAGCCGTATCGGAGGTGTATTCCCATTGTACAACGCCTCCTACGGCATTATTTAAGGTGAGTATTCCGCTGCTTTCTTCCGGCTGTACAAGCGTGTCTCCTGTTACGACACCGCCTTTAGTTGTAGGGTTAATAATGAAGTTGAAGGCGGTTGAATAAACAGCAGGACAGGGGCTATACTGCACTAATACTTTTACAGAAGTAGGGAGCAGTATATTCGTATAATCAAATTTGGGTGTAGTATTGGGTACGATGGCACTTGTGTTAAAATTATCGGTGGATGTTTCCCATTGCAGAATAACGCCATTGTTGTTTATCAAAACTAAAGAGCCTGCATTACCCTCTTCACAAACATTCATAGAGCCGATAATCGTACCGCCTATAGAAGCGGGATTAACGGTGACAGCGGTGGTTGTTGAATTGCTTAAGGGACATACTCCATTTTGAACAACCGCTCTATAGAAGGTGGTTGCGGCAAGGTTGAGGTAGTTTTCGGTGTTGTTGGTATTGGAAATAAGTGTAAGGTCGGGACTGAAATTATCCAGCGATTTTTCCCATTTAAGTATCGAGCCAATTTCTCCTACAAGATTTAGAGTGCCGCTATTCGCGTTAGCGCAAACAACTGTCGGCGCATTTAGCGATCCTCCGGCAGAGGCCATATCTACTTGAATGGCTACAGGGGAAGGGTATACCACCGCGCAACCTGTGTTTTGAATTTGCGCGCGGTAATACGTAGTAATAGGAAGGTTGGTGTAGGTTATAGAAGGCTTAGTATTGCTTACGGGTACTATCACTGAGGTGAAATTGTCGGGAGATGTTTCCCACTGTACTACTGTTCCTAAAAAACCGCTTACCGTGAGTGTGCCAGTGTTGGAGGTAGCACAAACCGTAGTAGCACCCGATATTGATCCCGCCAAAGAACTCGGATTTACCGTAATGTCGACAGGCGAAGAATATTGGGCAGGACAGTTTCCATTTTTTACCAGCGCTCTATAAGAAGTTGTCGCTACAAGGTTGGAATAGTTTTCTGCATTGGTTGTATTTAGAATCGTAATCGAAGTGGCGAAATTATCGGTTGATTTTTCCCAATGTTGTACACTTCCTGTGTTGCCAATTAAATTAAGCGTTCCTGAGTTAAATCCAAAACAGACGATGGCCGGTGAAGCGATAGAACCTCCTACAGAAAGCGGGTATATGGTGATAGTAGCGATAGAGGAATTGGTGGGTGGACATACGCCGTTTTGAACTACGGCTCTGTATTGGGTGGTCACCGCAACGTTCAAGTATAGCTGTAAAGTGGTGGGATTAGAGATTGTTGAATTTGTAGAGAAGTTGTCCGTCGAAGATTCCCAATGAAGCACTGTGCCTAGTTTTCCCGTAAGTGCGAGTATTCCAATATTCGAACTGGTACATTCGCTCGTAGATGAATGTACGGTGCCTCCAATAGATAAATTATCGACCGTGATAATTGCGGTGTTGGAAAAGGAGGTAGGGCATACGCCATTTACTACTTTTACTCTATAACTCGTATTGACGTTGATTGAGCTATACGCCTGCGTAGTGGCGGTATTGGAAATAGGGTTTACAATTGAGCTGAAGTTATCGGTCGATGATTCCCATTCTACAATAGTGCCGATAGTAGCATTCCCAATTGTAAGCGTTCCGCTACTGCCTGAACACACTATTGAGGAGGCACTAAGTGCATCGGCTACGCTCAGGGCATCCACCGTGATGAGTGCCGGAGTGGCATACGCTACAGCACAAAGTCCATTTTGCACCTTTGCTCGATAACGTGTACTCGTTGTTAAATTTAGATAATTTTGAGTGGCACCTGTATTTGCAATAGAAGTAAAGGTGGAAAAATTATCTGTAGAGCTTTGCCATTCTAATACAGCACCTATGGATGCTAAAAGACTAAGGGTATTCGAATTTCCATTTGCACAGACGGTAGCAGAGCCACTAACGAAGCCGCCAATAGAAGGAGGCGTAACGGTAATTGTAGCAATAGAGGAATACGCAAATGGACATATACCATTCTGAATTTTTGCACGATAGTAGGTTGTTGCGGTAAGGTTTGC
>JAYSUZ010000322.1:0-2894 GCA_043718845.1 Cytophagales bacterium | reverse complement strand
ATATTTTATTCATTTTGGGCATTTGTGCTATCCCACTTACAGAAATTAACACAAATAATAATATTTTTAATTTCATTTTTTTAAGAATTTAATAGTAAACGGACTTTTAAAAATTTAACACAATTGGCATTACCACTGTAAGAATAGACTTTGTTCGCACATCTATTATAATGAGGTTTTAAAAAGAATTTGAATTTTTAGAACAGCACTTTCATCTAGTAAAGCATCACACGTTAAAATGAATTTAAGCCCTCCGATAATTGAATTAAGTTTCTCTTATTAATTTTACAGGTTGATAACCCTATTTTTTTAGCCAAAAAGGATAAAAAACACCGAATTGCTTCGGCGTTTTTAGATTTAAGGTTGAATAGTATTAATAACCAGGATTTTGTGGAAAGGCACTTGCGCCGCCTTCTGCTCTATCTATTTGTGTTTGCGGAATAGGTCTTAAAACGTGAAAATCTTTAATGTTTGTAGCTTGCGGGTTAAATCTTTTAACTCTCTCAATTAAATTACCCCAACGCTTTAAATCTAACCAGCGAAATTGCTCACCAATAAGCTCACGCTCACGCTCTTCATATATGAAATCCATAGTAGCTTGAGCTTCAGTAATTTGCATTTGTGGAGTTTTACCTGGCCAAGCGGCTCTTGTTCTCACTATATTAATATTTTTTACTGCATCTACTTTATTTCCATTTTGTATTTGGGCTTCGGCAAGCATAAGATACGTATCTGCCAAACGCATCATGAAGTAGTCTCTTCCGCCTTCAAACTGTGTTCTATCTATTCTAGCAGGATCCATTTGTTTTCTTAAACCTAAGAATAGACGTTCGTCGTATCTACTTGGTACTAAAACTTGGTATTTCCGTTTTGCTCTTTCGGCAACAGTCATTTCAAAACCGGGCAAAAATATTGCTGTGTCCCCCAAAGCGTAGGTTACTCTTGGCTTTGAAGTGTCAAAAAAAGTATTGTATGACCCTGGATTATTGGAAATATAGGTATCATTAAAGGTTTTTTTGTATCTACTGTCATTTTCTCTGTCTTTAAAAACAACATCGTAGGTGTAAACAGTAGGGCGGTATCTTTTAAACGGTCGTCCGTTTTGTGTATCTCTTAACAAACCAGATTGTGTATCGTATTCCATTAAGAAAAACACATGAGCATTATTACCACTTCCATTTGTCAAAGGGTCTCTTGTATATTGCACAGACATAATAATTTCGTCATTTATCTCATTTCCTAAAAGATGCACAGATGCAAAATCAGGCAATAATCTTAACCCGTAATTACTTATTACACTTTGAAATAGAGGAATGGCTTTAGCAAAGTCATCAGACGCTTTTGCTTCTGAGGTAGCTTTGGTTAGATACACTTTACCTAAAAGATTTTCAGCAGCTGCCTTAGTAGCCCTACCATATTGGGTAGATTTTAATTTTGCCTCTAAATCTGGGATGGCCTCTGTTAGGTCTTTTATTATTTGTGTATATTGGGCTGCAATCGTTGCTCTTTTTACCTCTTTAGTTGGGGCTAAAGTTTCGGTAAGACGCAAATCCACGCCTCCGAACAATTGAGTCAACAAAAAATAATGATGAGCCCTAATAAATTTAGCTTCTGCTATTCTCTGTTTTTTAGTAAGTTCTGATACCCCTGTAATATCTTTGGAGCGATCTAAAATAGAATTACACGTATTTATGCCTCTATAAAATTCATCCCAAATTTGTTGGACATTTCCATTTCTTGTATCAAAATCGTTGGTATATTGATTCATGAATTTCCAACTTCCATCTGCACCATTCGTATAGGTATCTGTACCAAAAATGGTGAAATTATTACCTGCTTCGGTACCATACCAGGTCCGCAAAGTATTATAAGCAGCAGCCACTGCGTCGTCTAAACCTTTTGCGGAATTAATGTATGCATTTGGAACATTAGAGATAACTCTTTCTTCAAGTACATCACTACACCCTTGAGAGCCGAGTAGGGCTAATCCTAAGAATCCAATCTTAGAATATTTTGCTAGTATATATATTTTTAATTTCATTTTATTGTAAAAATTAGAATTTAACATTTAATCCTATTGTGATTGTCCTTATTGCTGGTGCAACGTTTGCATTTACGTCACCACCTCCCACACCTTGCTCTCCATCCACATAGGTTTCAGGATCTATACCCTTGTATTTGCTACGATACTCTGCAAAAATGAAGGGTTGTTGAATACTTGTAAATACTCTTAGGCTTTCCATTTTCATTTTTGAGGCTATTGAAGACGGGAAATTGTACCCCAAATTAATATTTCTTACTTTTATAAACGAACCATCAAAATATAATAAAGATGAATTGTATTTAGGGAATTCCTGAGTCACTACGGGTTGAGGAAACTCATTAGTAGGATTGGTAGGAGTCCAATAGTTGATATTTAAGTTATTGTATCTTCCAGCCAAAGAGTTATTATCGTTATGAAACCTACTTCTAATGAACTGGCCAGCACGAGCATAAAGGAAAAAGGACATATCAAAACCTTTATACGTAAATCTATTTGTCATACCTACCACAAAATTTGGAACAGCAGAACCTAAAATTTGACGGTCGTCTGCATTGATTTTTCCATCGGGTCCTTGTACAAGTTTTCCAGCAGCATCTCTTCCAGCAATATCTTCAATCCTTATTTGACCTACTTTATCGCCATATTTAGCCGCTTCGTCAGCTTGTTCTTTTTGCCAAATACCTATCTTCTTCAAATCATAAAATACTGTAAGTGGCTGACCTATAAATCGTCCTGCGGCGATATCGCTTACTTTTCCGTTTGCAAGTTCAATAATGGCCTCTGTGTTTTTATTAAATATAATATCAGTAGTCCACACAAAACCTCCGCGATCTATATTAGTAGTTCCTAA
>JAYSUZ010000321.1:0-2897 GCA_043718845.1 Cytophagales bacterium | reverse complement strand
CGACTGCAGGGGTAACGATTTTGCAACGTTGATGGTGGATATTTTTAATGAAAATCTTAATCAATACTACAATAAAGTAACACCTTGCGATAAGAGAGTTGGTTCTGCGTAGAAAGATGTTGCAGGAGAAAAGCTCCTGCAACGGCATAAAGTTTTTCAGCTTTGGGGTCTGCTACTCTTATCCACTCAAGTTTGTTGTTTATTAGATTCAAATAAACAAACCAAGCGAATTCGTCAAATTGTGGTAGATAACCACCTATTGCAGCTCTTTCTCCACTTGCTGATATAATTTCTTCGTTCATTTATTTTACATTATTATGTGCGTTGGCAAAATTCAGGCTCTTTTGGTTTTTTGTTTGGATTTTGTGTGTTGGCAAAACCAAATGTGCTTGAATGTTCGGCTGGCTTTCTACACTGACCGATAACATTTGTATATACACAACCCCACAAAACCCGCGTATATATCTCCATTAGTTTTGGTTGTTTAAATTTAGTCAAAAAAGAGCAAATCTTAATTAATTCGCTGATTATTAAGTAGCGTATTTTCATTATCTGGATTTTACAAACCCGCGTATTTCCATTATCTAAACAAAAAACGAATGTTCCTTCGCTGCTGATTTTACACTCTTTCCCAAATATAAGAATTTGCAGATGGGAGAATACAAAAAAACTGTTTTTAGCGGTGCTTACCTATACAATGGAAAGATCTTCTTAGTACCCATCTCTAAAGCACTATTAAAGCCACAAATTTTCAAATCATTAAATTATCGTATATATTGACCCTTCAAATTAATTTTCCTATGCGTTTCGTTGTCCTGTTTCTCTTTTCTCTACTCCTGTTTGCTTGCAAGACCGAACAGCCTGTATCAACTGTAAAACCCAATAGTTCGAACGATAGTAGTGTGGCAAAAAAAAGCCCTCCGATACGGAAAGAGAGCGGGATATCACTAGATGTCAAAATCGGACAAATGATTTTGGTAGGCATCAACGAGCGTACCTCCTTGTCTGAAACGGACAGCTTGCGCGCAGAGCTTCTGGCAGGTAAAATTGGCGGTATTATTTTGTTTGAAAAAAATATTGCCCCTACCAATTCCAAAGTAACTAACAAGAAGTTAATTTCCGATTTACAAGCCTTATCGCCTACGCCTTTATTTATAAGTATAGACGAAGAAGGAGGGAAAGTACACCGTCTAAAAGAGAAATATGGCTTTGTAAAAATGCCTTCCGCGGCTTATTTGGGAGCTACCAAAAATACAGATTCTACGTTCTTTCATACCAAAAACCTAGCGGCGTTGATGTCCGAACTTGGCTATAACCTAAATTTTGCACCTGATGTAGATGTAGCCCTAAACCCCAACAACCCTGTGATAGCAAAAGTAGCCCGAAGCTATTCGGACAATCCACACGAAGTAGCAGCGCATGCGCTAGCCAATATCAAAGCACAGCATACGTTTGGCGTGAAGACGGTCTTAAAACATTTCCCTGGGCACGGAAGCTCTATGACGGACTCTCACTTGGGCATCACCGATGTAACCAAGCAGTGGAATGCGGTAGAACTAATTCCATACAAAAAAATAATCGCCTCTGGGCACTGCGATGCTATTATGACGGCACACATCGTAAATTGCAGATTGGATACCAGTTGCCTTCCGGCTACCTTATCCAAGGTAATAATGACGGATTTGCTTCGAAACGAGCTTGGCTTTAAAGGCGTTATTTTTTCAGACGATATGCAGATGCTCGCAATAAGCAAAAACTACGGATTGGAAAATGCTATCAAAATGTCCATTCTTGCAGGTGTAGATGTAGTACTGTTTGGAAATAACGTGACTATAAACGACAACATTACGGCCACCAGGATACATGCATTGATTGCCGACTTGGTGAAATCGGGCGAAATAAGTGAGGCGCGGATAGAGGAGTCGTATAAAAGAATAATGGAATTGAAGGCTAAAAAGGTAAATTGAGAAGTTGGAATGACTTTTGATACCTTAGAAATGAAACACAACTAAACGTTATAAAAATGAAAATAAGTGCTTTTTTAGTTCCTTTTATAGGCCTTATGATGGCTACCACTACAGCATCTTTCGCCCAAAAGGTATTTTCCTGCAAGTATAAAAGCGAAGCAGAGGTAAAAGTTTTTGTAACCACCAGCAAATCAGAAGCTGACCTAATTGTATACAAAGCAAAAACGAAGAGCGAAGTAAGTCATAATAATGGCGTATGGTTTTTTGTAGACTACAAATCAGACGCCGACAAAAAAGTATTTATATCGGACTACAAAAGCGAAGCCGATTTGATCATCTATTTCTCAAATTACAAAAGCGAGGCAGGCTGGAAAGACGCCTCCAAAAAACACCTTTTACTCTAGTATTCTAAAGAAATAGTCCCACTAAAAACGTTGCTGCTTAGCCAATAATCTGAGGCCCCGCGTTGTTGATACGAGAGACGTATACTTCATTTCCTATGCCTAGGTCGTTGAATATTTTTGCCATATTCGCACCCGCTTTTTTGGCTGTTTTCTCGTCTTTGCTGAGTGCAAAAACAGAAGGACCAGAACCAGAAATTCCACCGCCGAGCGCACCAGCATCTAAAGCCGCTTGTTTTACGTCGTAATAGCCAGGTATAAGCATAGAGCGGTAAGGCTCCGCTACTACATCGTCCATCGATCGGCCTATAAGCGCATAATCTGAAGTAATCAGTCCGGCTACCAATCCGGCTACATTTCCCCACTGCTTGATGGCGTCGTGCAGGGAAAGGTCTTTTCGGAGGATACTCCTAGCGTCTTTTGTGCGTACTTCTATGTGTGGGTGTATGATGGTAGCAAATAAATCTTTAGGGGTAGGAATTTTTACCACATCCAGCGGGGTATAACTCCGCACGATTACAAAACCACC